>CBDUNJ010000122.1:0-1508 GCA_965368565.1 uncultured bacterium | reverse complement strand
ATCGCAGCTGACGTGACCGAAGATATTGACCATTTCCGTCTCTATCTTGCTGGTGAAAAACTCTACCACTATATCTGGCATCGATTTGCTGATGAGATCATTGAAGAATCAAAGACAATTCTTGAAGGAGACAATAAAGAAGCTCGAGAATCAACACGTTATATGCTCTACACACTGCTCACAGAATCACTTAAGCTTCTCCACCCGTTTATGCCATTCATTACGGAAGAAATCTGGCAGTCACTTCCTGAAAAAGATAGTGAACTGCTACTTGTGGCAAAATGGCCTTCAAAATAATCTCAGGAATCTCAGGTCTGACCTGAGATGGGATTATAAAACGCCTTGTCCCCAGTACTCATTACTCATTACTCATTACTCACTGGTATGATGTAAGAATATGAACCTCGGCACCATTTCTATTGCTCTTCTTGCTGGTATTCTACCTGCTCTTTTATGGCTCTGGTTCTGGCTTCGCGAAGATCGTATTCGCCCAGAGCCACGCGGGCTTATATTTGCCACCTTCCTCCTTGGAATGGCAACCATACCCTTTGTTATTGCTGCAGAAAGATATGCTGCTGGTTTTATAGCAAGTCAAACCACCCTTATTGTTGTTTGGGCAGGAATTGAAGAAATTGCAAAGCTCATCGCTGCATGGGTTGGTGGTCTTCGCACAAAAGCAATGGACGAACCAATAGACGCTCTTATTTACATAATTACTGCTGCACTTGGTTTTGCAGCGCTCGAAAATGCACTTTTTCTTTTAGGGCCAATTACAGAAGGAAATGCTTTCTTAGGACTTGTTACTGGCAATGTTCGCTTTATGGGCGCAACACTACTCCACACTGTCGCTTCAGGGGCTATAGGAGTGACCATTGCACTTTCCTTTTATAGAAAGCGTGTAATCAAGCGAGAGTATGTTGTTTTCGGACTTATCCTTGCTATCGGATTGCACGCACTATTCAACTACTTTATACTTGCTAGTGAAAATACTAATTTATTCACTATTTTTGTATTTGTGTGGATAGGTATTATTCTTCTCATTCTTTCATTTGAAAAAGTGAAGAAAATCAAAAAACACTTTACTCGCATCTCATCTTAACGTATGAACAGAAAACCATCCTTTTTTGAACGACTCACTGGAGCTATTAATGCCGATGAAGACGACTTCGCTTTTGACGATCCTCAGGACGAGGATGTGTCTGAAGAAGATGAATCTCCGTCTATGCCAGCAGTAGAGATAGAAGAAGAGGCGCAACTTGCTGTTGATGTTCTTCAGACGTCTGACAAAATCATTGTACGGACAATGGTTGCTGGCGTTGATCCAGATGACTTAGATGTAGACATAACTCGTGAGATGGTTACCATTAGTGGACACCGAGAAAAACTTCGCTCACTCTCTGACGAAGAATTCTTCCACCAAGAACTTTACTGGGGATCATTTTCTAGAAGCATACTTCTTCCTGAAGAAGTAGAAGTAGAAGAAGCTGTCGCGGAAGAAAAACACGGCC
>CBDUNJ010000121.1:0-1521 GCA_965368565.1 uncultured bacterium | reverse complement strand
GCCTTGGCCGCGCTCGCGGTATCTGTTTTTTTAACTTTTTTTGGAGCCATTTGTATATAGAAAATAATCTCAGGTACCTTATGAAAACAAAAAAGGTCCACCTAAACTATGTTGTTATATGTATATATACTACCATAAAGAGACCCTTTTTAGAAGCAATTCAATACCAATATGTGCACAACAATAGGGCTCTATAGAGCTTCAAAAAAGATAGAGAGCCTGCGCCAGTGCTCAAAAAAAGTATCTATCTCAACCCGTTGATTCTCCCCCTCTCGTTCATTATCGTCTGGATCGTGGTAGATAAACGATGCCACTGTCTTATTTTCGTCACGAGTCACACCAATGAGGAGAATGGTGTGAAATCCACGCTCTGCATCAAAATTGTTTCGCACTGATACAATTACAGGATTGCTATTTTCAATATGACGTGCGAGTTTTTGAATACCCTCAAGCGCTATGCGCTCTTGATGTATCTCTCCATTACTTCTGAACTCTTGCTTGTATGCCTGTATGCCGTGATTGCGTGCCAAACGCACAATGGCCTCATGATCCCAGCCAATAGTTTCTCCCAGATACCCATTGATGGCTTCGCCTTCTGTTATCAATTCACTTGTTTTGATGTCTTTGCCATAGTGCGCAAGCACCATTGCAAGATTCACAATAGTGCACGTTTCTTTCTGCCACTTAGGATCAATGCTGGCATCGTGCTGTGATAAAAATGGTACTTGTAATTGCATACTAGCGGACCTCCCAATTATTATCCCCTGCTGTTTTTTCAATAGTGCTCATAATAGGATTCACCTCATCATCAGTGAGCGTCTTCTCATATGACTGGAAGACCAAGTGGAATGCATAGGACACTCTGCCATCTTTTGCATACTCATCAAACTTATCTACGCGCACCAATAGCTCCCCACCGATTTCCTTTATAACGTTATGCACTTTTTCACTTTCTACTTCCTCCGGTACCCATAGTGCGATATCTCGAAGTACAAATGGGAACGATGGTGGTGTCTGATAGGTCACAGATACGTCAATCTTCTCAATGTCATATTCCTCTAGCTCAGGAAGTTTTTCTATAAACTCACTGATGTTGTTAATTTCAAAAATACCTCCTTCCCCGCTCACAATTGCAATGTCTCCAACTATCCCTGCAATAGCTTCTTGTATCTCTCCAAGGACACCCTCTGTCTTCTTGCCACCAATACCCAAAGCAAGTGCTGTGTGTTCACCATCTTTTGTAAACACGGTTCCAATTTCAAACAGCTTCACCCTGTCTACACCAAAAAGTGGTTTATTCTTCTCTCCCATCTCGAGTGCCTGTGTAATACCTTCTTTCAAAGTGGTTCGCATATGTGACTTATCACTTGCAAATGGATTTAGAAGTGCAACATCACCCTCATTCACCAATGAGTAGGTCATTACCTCTGAAAAACCTGCCCTCACCAAAAGATCGCGAATCTTATTTGCATAGTAGACTTCCTTATTCACCACTGGTTTCTTCTCCGCTTTTGGTAGTTC
>CBDUNJ010000120.1:0-1530 GCA_965368565.1 uncultured bacterium | reverse complement strand
TGAGCATCTATGTGTGTGATGTTAAATTGTATTTAAGAATGATGGGGTGGATGGAGGGAACATATGAAAAATTGATTACCTAGTTTTTCAGAGCTGTACAAATATGGCTAAGTATTGTTCTGTTCATAACAGAAGAACAAGGGTTACGTGTTAAGGAGGCGCTATGCCTATTGTAGATATACAGGTGGAAGCACAGAAGATTCGAGATTCGGTAGAGGTGTCAAAAGAACGACCAAGGCCGGAATTAGACGTTCGGAATATAAGACTCACCAATAATCCTCATACGGTTGAGGAGTGCAGAAAAGCAGGGATGCTTGCGGTGGCCGAAGCACCTCTCGGAGTACCTTTCAAGGACGAGATGCTGTCGAAGAGATTCAGAACGTATCTTGTCTTGCCACCTGGTGGTGGAGTGGAAGCACTTGTGCGCGCTCTTGAATGGAAAGGGGCACATTATCTTGGGGTGCGAGAAGGTGAGCATCATTTCATCGTACCCAAAGATCGATGCGATATCGGCCGGTGGTTTGTCGGCGAAGGCGACTCTGTTTTGAAAGAAATCACGCGACACACGCGTGTTCTGGAACGAGTCCTCATCGAGGACATCACATACGCTGAATTTCTCAAGAGGGTAAGCCCAACGTCTTTTTCTAGAACTGAGCGAGAACGTGAAGTTCTCGAGAGATATACACAAGGAACCCTATAATGCCCGCGACACATATGTCGCGGGCGGTTTGTTTTCAGGGTACTATACGTTTTATGAATGCCCCAGAAATTATATTTGAAAATAAGCATATGCTCGGCGTGAATAAGCCGAGTGGCTTATTAGTGCACCCTGATGGTTCATCCGATGAGGCAACACTTGTTGACTGGCTACTTGAACAGTATCCAGAGCTGACAGGTGTGGGGGAGGAGATGCGTCTCAGAACTGGTGAGGTGATAGGGCGGCCGGGGATTGTGCACCGTATTGATAGAGAAACGTCTGGTGTGTTATTGGTGGCACGAACACAAGAGATGTTTGAGCATCTCAAAAAACAGTTTCAAGAACGAATAATAGAAAAAGAGTATCGCGCATTTGTGTACGGGAATATCAAAGAGAATGAGGGAGTAATTGATCGACCAATCGGCAAGAGTAACAAAGATTTTCGACAGTGGTCGGCGCAACGTGGCGCACGTGGCAAGATGCGCGAGGCGGTCACAGAGTTTGCGGTATTGGCACGAAGTAAAGAGGTATACCCCTACACACTTTCTCAGGACACTTCAACCCTGTTGAAGCGTCCAGGGAACAACCTGAGAAAAGGTGTGGAGGCAACGCATCTCTCAGTGCGACCAAAGACTGGCAGGACGCACCAGATTCGTGTGCATCTGAAAGCAATACATCATCCTATTGTGTGTGACTCTCTCTATGCACCGAACCATAAATGCGCACTTGGTTTTGAACGTCTTGCGCTTCATGCATACAGAATTGCGTGTATTGGTTTGAATGGCGAGAAGGTGGAAATAGAGGCATCACTACCGGATGATTTCGTAGAGGCG
>CBDUNJ010000119.1:0-1550 GCA_965368565.1 uncultured bacterium | reverse complement strand
TGATGCAAAACTGGAACTTGCTCGACTCTTAGAACAGTCCTCTAAAAAGAACAAAAGCGTGCTGAGTAATATGGACGATGTAGAAGGGGCTCATTTTCTCAACGCAGACGTACCCCATAAACTCCCCTACTCACTAAAAGATCTAGAACCCTACACTGTTCGAGACCGAGGTCTTTCTTTTACCTTTCACGATACACTAATAGAAAGTTCTCTTTCTGGCACTTTTAATCTGTATAACATATTGGCTGCGCTCACGTATGCAAAGAGTCAGAATGTGCCCATAGAAAAACTTGCCTCTGCCCTCAAACATTTTTCTGGAGTACGAGGTCGCGTTGAGTTTGTGCGAGAAGGTCAAGATTTTGATGTAGTGGTTGACTATGCGCACACTATTGATTCGCTAACAAAGTTTTATGAAGTATTCCAGCAATCTCAAAACATATGCATACTCGGCAACACGGGTGGTGGTAGAGACAAATGGAAACGTGGCGATATGGCGAAAGTTGCAGAACGGTATTGTGAACACATTATCCTTACCAATGAAGACCCATACGATGAAGACCCACGAGCCATTGTTGATCAAATGGCTAAGGCTCTCACAACACCAAAGTATGAAATCATTATGGATCGACGTGAAGCGATTAGAAAAGCTGTCGGTATGGCAACAACTGGTGATAGTGTTTTGATAACTGGCAAGGGCACCGACCCCTATATTATGGGCCCTAATGGAACCAAAATACCTTGGGATGATGCAACTGTTGCACGAGAAGAAATTAAACGAATGCTCAAACAAGAGTAATTAGGTATACTATTTATATATGCATGAAGGATTTCGTTGGTTACTAGGATGGTTCGCAATACTCTTTATTTTCTGGCTCGCACTAGGTGGCCCTAATGATGGTTCTCGCAGAAATATTTTTGTAAACACAGGTAATTCTGGTTCCATCTATGAATCAGAAAACCTTGATACCAACAATGATGGCATTGTTGATGATAAAGAAGTAATTGCAGGTGAAATTCGCAAAATAGAACGCGAAATAAAAGATATTGAAAAAGAGCTTGAAAAACTAGAAGAGCAAGCGAACAATTCTCCCTACAAAGAATTTGTCTCACTTGATAAAGCGACTGCAACAACAGATGATCCAGAGCGTGAGTACCTCCGTATCAGAATTGATAGAAGTCTTAAGAAAACGCTTTCTACGGCTGGTTGGTATTTAGAAAGTTCAATGACTGGACAACGTGTCTCACTTCCTCAAGTGACAAAGCTTCCTGTCTCGGGACGATCAGGTGTTCAGGAAATTCTTCGTGTGCAAGCGGGAGATACTCTTATTATTAACACCGGTCGTTCACAAATCGGACACTCGTTTCAACTGAACAGCTGCACGGGGTACTTTGAACAATTCCAAAACTTTAATCCAACGCTACCGCGTCAATGCCCTGATGTTGCAGAAGAACCAACCGTGGCATACGGACCACACGGTTTTGGTGATGCGTGTCTTGACTACCTAGAGCGTTGGCCTCGTTGCACAGCTCATGTTGACCCACCTCCTGTT
>CBDUNJ010000118.1:0-1566 GCA_965368565.1 uncultured bacterium | reverse complement strand
GGAACTATAACAGGAAGTGGAAATAATCTTATTTATGGAGATGTGATATCAGCGGGTGAGTATGGACACATTGAAGGAGTGCACGCAACAGGAACTGTGTGGGCACGAAATATTGAGAATGCTTATGTCGAAGGGGATGCATACTTTCAAACAATCACGAATACGACGGTTGATGGAACGTCGTTTTCTGGAAGTCCAGATCAAGCAACATCCACACTTCCCATTACTGACGCGCAGGTTGAAGAGTGGAAAACTGATGCGGAAGCAGGAGGTCTTATTACAGGTCCCTGCCCCTATGTTATCACTGGTGACGTGACGCTTGGTCCTGTCAAAATAGCCTGTGATTTAGAAATTAAAAATAAACCAAACATTGCTATAGCCGGAGCTGTTTGGGTTGAGGGAAATATAACCTTATCAAATACGCCAACTGTTTTAGTTGATGCGTCTCTTGGAAATACAAGTGTTCCTATTATTGCCGACGATCCAAGTGACAGACTTGAGGGAAGCAGGATTACTATTAATAACGCAAATGAGTTTATAGGCAATGGTGATAAATCGCACATTCTTATGCTTTCGCAAAATAATAGTGCAGAGCAGGGGGGTGATACGTATGCAATTGAGATTGGCAACTCAGCAAATGGTGACTTGCTCTTGTATGCTGGACACGGAGAGGTCCGAATGAATAACAGTGCTTCTCTGAAGGAAATTAGTGCATGGAGGGTTCGATTGCGGAACAGTGCAGAAGTTATTTATGAGACAGGGTTGGCTAACTTGCTCTTTACCTCTGGACCGTCAGGTGGATATGAGGTGAGTTCATGGAAAGAAGTAGAATAATGGTACTATAGGTGTATATGAAGAAAGATACACAAACACCGCTTATTATTGCTAATTGGAAAATGCATCCAAAAACTCTTCGTGATGCAGAGAAGTTGTTTACAAAAACACGAAACAAAACAACGCGCATTACAGGCGCTAAGGTTGTTGTGTGCCCACCTATGATTTATCTTGGGCAGTTGCTTAAAGGATATCAGGGTAACACTCTTTCTTTTGGAGCACAGGATGTATTTTCAAAAAATAAAGGTTCTCACACTGGAATGATATCTCCTCAAATGCTTCGGGATAATGGTGTGGAATATGTACTTGTTGGTCATTCGGAAGTACGGAGAGCTGGTGAAACGAATTATGAGGTTTCTCAGAAAGTTTCTACTGCTCGGAAGTCTAAATTGTCTGTTGTGCTTTGTGTGGGTGAGGAAAAACGTGATGAGGAGGGTGATTATTTACGAACATTGGAAGAACAAATCAAATGTTCTTTAGAGGGTGTTTCTCGGGCGGCTATCATAAATGGTTTTTATGTTGCGTATGAGCCATTGTGGGCGATTGGTAAGAAAGCTTCAGATGCTTTACCACCTCAAGGAGTGCATCAAATGGTGCTTTTCATTAAAAAAATTCTTTCAAAAAAGTATGGAAAAAACACTGGTATGAAAATTCCTGTTCTGTATGGTGGTTCTGTAGAAACAAAAAACGCAGCAGCGCTTTTTTCTGAAGGGGGAATTGCTGGAGTGCTTA
>CBDUNJ010000117.1:0-1579 GCA_965368565.1 uncultured bacterium | reverse complement strand
AGTGAATGCGCCGATGCAGGGAACACAGGCAGATATGATAAAGATGGCGATGGCTGAAGTCGACGCGCTACTTCGTAAGAAAAAAATAAAGAAAGATGTGCGACTGGTGTTGCAGATTCATGACGAACTCGTGTATGAAGTGAAAGATGATTGGGTGGAAGACATCGCGCCCGAGATTGAGCAGATAATGGTTGGCACTCTGCCGAAAGAGATAGCAAAAGGCGTGCCAATTGTGGTTGATGTTGCGGCAGGGAAGAGCTTCGGAAAGCTCCAGCCACTAACACCTAGCATCTAGCATCTAGCAATAGGAAAGGCCGACGTGCGTACACGCCGGCCTGCTGAACCGTGGGGTTCGGGAGCTACTTGTCAGCAGAAGATGGGATGAGAATTTGGTTGTGTGCTCCTAGACCGAATACATCAGCCGAGCAGTGCGGAACATCACTATATTCTCTTCTCCAGAAGTCTACACCGAGAATCCTCAGAGAGTTTTTGGTGTAGTGCTCTAGGGACACCATGATCATGTTCCCCTTCGGGTCTTGTACCGCGAACCAACTTCTGGGTCCTTGGGTAAGGGCAGACTCGTCTGCATCAGAAATTTCTTTTCTTTGCCAACATCTCCCCACCTCGCGCACATCGTTGTAGGTGTGTTCCAGTAACCCCACATTATCACCTTCCGAAAACGGAAGGATGAAACAGTGGTAAATCACAGAGAAGGTGGTGGTGACGGTGCTGAAAACCTCCAGCTCTTCCACGGCTTCAAGTAGTCTTACGTTTGTGTGTGTACCACGATAGCGCGTGAAGTTGAATGGACCGAGATTCGGACCTTCCACAGACTCTATGTATACCTCGGTTCCTCTAGCGGGACGGAAAGCACCAACGCCTTGGAGACGATGTTTCAAGCGAGAAATGGGAAATTCTTTACCCCACCCCGGTACCGTAACGACTCCAATTTTTTCGAGTAGAGACATTGAACATTCCTTTGTTTGGGGTTTGTTGAACTGATATTGCACAGAAGGGAGTTAATAACCACTCTCTGTGCAATATCAGTTCATTAGTCTAATACCTCACTTTGCTCGGTACGGGTAAAGTAGCTCTGTAAAAGAACTGATTACTATGCACATTATAGCATATAAACATACGTCTTGTCAATTCTGTAAAATACGCTTACGCTGACAACATAAAATGTCGTATTTCACAGGATGAATCTACTCAAAACCCTCTCAACAAAGTCACATTTCATACTATATCTGTTAACAGATATAGTACACAGCTGATTAATATATAGGTTAACCTATAGAACACCCAAGCATTTGTGTTTCTGACTATAAGCTATAAGCTATAAGCTAAGATGTTATACGTATTCCACGGAACAGACACAGGGAAGGTGCACACCAAAGCTCACACATTGGTGGAGGCGCTGAAAAAGAAACAGCCGGATGCGGCGTATTTGGAATTTGACGCAAAGACACTGACACCAGATGCACTGGATGCCGTCATTGTGGGGCAGGGGCTCTTTGTGCAGAAATACATTGTGCGCCTCCGAGATATGTGCACAGATGAGGAAACATACACGCTGATA
>CBDUNJ010000116.1:0-1604 GCA_965368565.1 uncultured bacterium | reverse complement strand
AATTCTGGGCTTTCAAATTCAGATACATGAACAAGTCCAGCAACGCCTTCTTCAATAGCAACAAGTGCTCCGTGTTTGTTGTGTTTGATAACAACTCCTTCAACACGCACATCTTTTGTGTACTTTTTCGCTGCACTTACCCACGGGTTTTCTCTTAATGCCTTTACTGAGAGTGAAATTTTTCCATCTTTTACCTCAATAACTTGCGCTTTTACTTTTTCACCAACAGTGAAAAGGTTGCGAGGATCTTCTACAAGACCCCAATCAAGCTCAGAGATATGCGCAAGTCCCTCAAGACCTTCTTCAATTTTGATGAATACACCAAAATCAACAACTCCAGTGATTTCCCCTTCAATTTCATTGCCGACTTCATAATGCTCAACTTTTTCTTGTTTTTCTTCTTCAACAGAGCCTTTTTCAGAAAAGATAAGTTTCCCTTCTTTTGGTTCTGCGGTAATGATGGTAACAGCAAGCGGGTTACCAACAATTTTTTGAAGTTCAATCAAAATTTTGTCTTTGTCTCCACCTTCAACACGAGGATAGTTTTCTCCAGTAAGCTGTGATGCAGGAAGGAATCCTGAGACACCTTGCCAGTCAAGAATAAGACCACCTTTGTTCGCTTCTTTTACTATGAGTTCAAAGACTGTCTTGTCGCGTATTGCTTTTTCTGCCTCTCCCCAAATGATTGCCTGACGGGCTTCTTTGAGAGAAAGTTCAATGTAGCCGTTTTCATTTTCAAGATCGGTAATGGTGGCGGTAACTGTGTCGCCGATACTACTGTTCTTGATTATGTCACGAGCATTGATGTACTCACGTCCATAAATAATAGCAGTACCAAAAGGAGGGAGATCTACATATACAGAGGCCCGATCAATTGCAATGATTACCCCCTCTATTATCTGTCCTACTTCTGGTAATGGTTGTACTTCTTGAGAGAGCCTATACATAAGCTTCTCAGTCTTCTTTTCTTTTACTTCGTCTATTTTAGTTTCTTGTGTCATACAAATATGTGCGTGAGACAATGCTGTTTCTACAACCGTTTTCTGAAATAGAGTTGAACTATAGAAACAAAAGTGTTCCTTCTTCACTCTATGTCGCCAATAAAAAAACAGGGTTAGTTGTCACACGACCCCGTATACGTTTTTGTGTATAGGGTTTGTGGTTAATAATGTATTGCTAACAATACGCCAACACTATAGCAAGACTCTTGCTTTATGTACAGGTGTGTTGTTTGTGTTCTTGTGCTACAAAAGAGGAAGATTGTACACCACAAAGGAGTGTTTGATGAGTGGTTTTTCAGTACAACAAGAAGATCTTTTGCGTATTACTGACACAAAGCCTGAATTGGAAGGAAAATTACGCTGTATTGGTCTGTTCGTTTTTAAAGGAGTACAGGGAACCATTCCAGTGTTTCTCTCTAAAGATGGAATTGAATATTGGATACGGCAAGGTCGTATAATACACTCGGCCCCGACACCTTGTGATGAAGCTCGCTTACTGCGTTTGCAAAAGTGTAGAGAGGGACTTTTTGAGGCACAAATGGGTAAAAACCCCCGCAACTAGTGCGGGGTTTTTCTTATACAACACCTGAAGACCCTCGCATT
>CBDUNJ010000115.1:0-1629 GCA_965368565.1 uncultured bacterium | reverse complement strand
AGTTCTTTGCTGCTCAAGGTGTCTAATTCGTCTGCATGATTGATGTGGTGCACCGTATTCCTCCTTGATATATCTGTACAACTACAGGGATGGTACTATTTCGTACAGTAAAAATCAAATCATTTTCTGTGCTATGCTATTTCTATATGGAACAAAACACACAACAATCACATATATCTTTGGAAGAAAAAATAGACGCTATCTATCGTTCAGTAGAAAAGACACGTAAGTATTTCTTAATCACTATGTGGATTACGGTGATTCTTTTTGTCTTGCCACTTATAGGACTACTTTTTGCTATTCCAGCATTTATTCGTTCATACTCGAGTTTATTGGGAGTATAGACCCTTTTAGGTAAGTGTGATAATTTGGTTTTGGAATTGTATCTTTACTGACACAACAGAAGGAGTGTGTATTGTGCTCACAAGCGGTAATCTAAGGCAAGAGAAGCTCTACAAAATAGTGTTTGATGTACTTCAGTCCATCCACAAGGAAAGTCCTTCGGGACAGAAGGTGTTCGTAAGCAGGAGAGATCCTAGATTAAGAGAGGGTGGTCTGTATGATTTTTCCATCGGGCGAGTGAGTCCCAACCAGTATGCATATGTTGAAATCAAGCTGACGCAGGATGCAGAGGATGTTGGTTTCGTTGATACAAATGAGGAAGGAAATAAGGTGCTCTATCTTGCATTGGATACACCAATTGAAGATATGAAGCGTTTTCTGCTCGCACTTTTGGAGCCGACCCCTTCTTCAGCTGCAAGAGAACGAGATTGTGCCGTCTCTGAGCAGATGGGGCTCATTATTGAAGATCAGTGGGCTAGGCCGTAAAGAGCGGTCACAAGGCGTCATGCATATGCAGGGCGCTTTTTTGTGGATAGGTGTTTTGTGTATGATGCGTCTCATACGATATACTAGAACATAATGATATTCATTTTGCACAGTATTGTTTTGATTGCTGCAACGGGAGGTGCGTGTCTCTCGTTGTATATTTATCTCAAGAAACGTCGTAAGCAGACATTGGTTTGTCCGATTGGATCTGATTGTTCTTCTGTCATACACAGTGAGTATTCCCGCTTTCTCGGGTTCCCCTTAGAGCTCTTAGGTTTTTTGTACTATATCAGTATGGCGGTTTCGTATTCAGTTTTTTTGACTGTGCCAATACTTAAAACCCCACTAGGTACGTTTATCCTTGTCTGTGTATCTGGGGCGGCATTTCTCTTTTCGCTTTACCTTACCTTTATTCAAGGAGCGGTGCTCAAGCAGTGGTGTACCTGGTGTTTGTTCTCAGCAACACTTACAACCATCATTCTCCTTTCTTCAATTGGAAGTGCAGGTTCAGGAGTGTTGATACTTATGGGAGAGTACAAACGTGTTTTTGTTGCTCTGCACCTTATTGGAATGGCGCTTGGACTTGGTGGTGCAACAATAAGTGACTTGTTCTTCTTTAGATTTTTGAAAGACTTGCGTATCTCTCTTGAGGAAGCAAACATCCTCCATATGTTTTCACAAATTATTTGGGTTGGGTTAGGAATCGCTATTATTTCTGGCATAGGGTTGTACTTACCTGATATGGCACGACTCAATGAATCAGCAAAGTTTATGGTAAAAGTAATTGTTGTGGGAGTGGTA
>CBDUNJ010000114.1:0-1659 GCA_965368565.1 uncultured bacterium | reverse complement strand
TGAAGACATGGCAGTATATGGCAAAAGGTAATGAGGTTGAAAATATCCGCGCGCTTCTCTACCGGATTGCTAATAACGCCATCATTGACTGGTATCGTAAAAAGAAAGAATCATCACTCGATGTGCTTCTGGAGGCAGGATTTGAACCAAGTCAAGAAAAAACAGAACGAATGATAGACACTCTTGATGGTGAACGATTGCTCGTATTTCTTGACGCACTTGAAGAGCCGTACCAAACAGCCGTCAGAATGCGCTATATGGACGAACTTGGACCAAAAGAGATAGCTGAAATTATTGAGGAAACAGAAAACGTCATCTCTGTACGCATACATCGAGGTATAAAAAAATTACAAGAGATGATAGAGACACACTATGGAGAACTACTTTAAACAACTAAACAAAGCACTGAAGAAAATCAGTTTGTCTTCAGAAGAAAAAAGCGCTATGCGAGAGCGGCTTACTGTGTTTATGAAAGAACATCCGATACGTCACACAGAAAGCCCTATTCAAAAAAGCCCACTCCATAGTTCGTTTACTTATGCATACAACATAAGACGTTTTGTTGGTGTTGGGCTTGTCATTCTACTTGCCTTTGGCACAACAACGGCATTTGCTTCTGAACAAGCGCTTCCTGGTAGTCCGCTGTATCCACTCAAGTTAAGTATTGAAAATGTGCAACAGAGAATCATAGAAGATACTTCCCCCAAGAAAACAATATTTGCTATTGAACGACTAGAACGACGACTTGCTGAAGCAGAACAACTTGCTGCAAATGATGTTATTGACGAAAAGACCCATCAAAAAATTGCAGATCGTTTTGAAGAGCACTTGGCTACACTAGAGTCTGTATCTACTTCCGCTGAAAATGCAGATGTTCAAGCAGATTTTGAAGCAACACTTGCTGTACACGAAGCGGTACTCACCTCTCTAAAAAAATCAAAAGGTGCCCCTCTTGATGCATTGATTGAAAAAGTACAGACAAAGCGGATGGCATTTGTTGAAAATGCACTTAGGCCAACTGTCGCTACTCTAGAAAGTGCGGCCACTACACAACACGACGGCGCAACAATGCAAAGTATGTCACTACAACGGTATAGCAATGATCCAGAAGACACAGGCACTGACAACCACGACATTGCTATAATGGCTATTTCTCAAGAAGAACCTCTGCCCACTGATGTATCTACAATCTCTAATTCAGATTCTAGAACTATTCTAGCTCTTCCACCTCAACAAAACATAGCGACTACAAAGGAAAGTGCACACTCTACACTTGGTCGCGCCAAAGAGGTCATTGAGAAAAGCGCACAATCAGAGACATCAAACGCTCTCTTTACAAAAGCTACACAGCTCTACAAAGAAGCAGACGCACTTCTTCAAGAAGGATCTATAGAAAAAGCACGAGAACTGTTTGTGCAGTCAGAACGGTATGCACGAAAGATAATAGCCGCTTTGAACACACAAAAGAGGGTCAACTTTACCATCCCCCCTGAAGTGCTATACGACTCTATTGAACATACAGAGTACACTGAACTACCACTTGAAAGAGAACCACTGCTGCCTACACAAGAACAACCAGAAGTGGAATCATTAGAAGAGCGCGAACCTGGATCTGCTGGAGGATACAACCCCCTTTAAAGAAGACTCTACGCTAAAAAG
>CBDUNJ010000113.1:0-1664 GCA_965368565.1 uncultured bacterium | reverse complement strand
CTTTGATGGCGCAAAAGGGGAAAACTTTGAGCAGTTAGCTGCTCGCTATGCTAAGTTGCGACAAGAGTAATTTGTCTTTTGATTTTTCCACTACTTTTATAAAGGAAACACGGCCTCCGTACCCTTACATGTGAGAAGCGCCCTGTTGAGAGGCGTGGAGGATGTGAAATATATGGCAGAAGATACTATGAAAATTGATGGTCTAAAAAAGGCTGTCAAAACAGATAAATTGGTTCTTGGTGCTCGTCGTTCTGTAGTTCAATTAAAAGGCGGCAAAGTGGCAACCATTTATACAACAGTGAATACTGCGCAGTTAGTGCGTGAGGATATTGAACATTATGCAAAGCTTGCAGGTACCGAAGTGGTACATTTAGATGTTCCAAGTGACGAACTAGGAATAATTTGTAAGCGCCAACACACTGTTAGTGTAGCATCTGTACTCAAATGAAGATAGATAGCCAGGTCTTAGCCACTATGCAGCTTTTTGGTAGAGTTACCAGAGCAGAATTAAAAGGCTTTTTTCAAGACGAACTTACCAAACAAATGGTATTTGTTGTTCAACCAGGTCATATGCGTAAAGCAATTGGCAAGGGTGGAGCAAATGTTAAGAAATTAGAAAATCTGTTCAAAACAAAAGTGCGTCTAGTGGAATTCAGCTCTGATAGAGATGAGTTTTTAGTTAGGCTTCTTGCACCTCTTAAAGTTAAGAATGTAGAAGAGCGTGATGATGGAACAATTCTTGTTGAAGCAGCTGATCACAAGACCCGGGGTTATATTATTGGTAGAGCAGCATCTGCTCTGAGAAACCTGGAGACGAACCTTAGAAGGTTCTTTGAGGTAAAGGAAATCAAGGTTGTTTAGGCGAAACTTTTAAAAAGGGCGTCTGAAACCTGATAGAGGTATACAATGGGAAAAAAACCACGCGGATTAAACGCAGCATCAAAACTAGCTAAACGCCGTAGTCAAGGTAATTGGTTAGATTCAAAATATGTAAAGAGAATTCTTAATCTTAGAAAGAAGTCTGATCCACTTGAAGGATCATCTCAGGCTAAAGCAATTGTTCTTGAAAAAGTACAGTTAGAAGCAAAACAGCCAAACTCTGCTATGAGAAAGTGTGCACGTGTACAACTTATCAAAAATGGTAGACAAGTAACTGCAT
The DNA here is from genome assembly GCA_965368565.1 of uncultured bacterium. Classification (GTDB taxonomy): domain Bacteria; phylum Patescibacteriota; class Minisyncoccia; order Phycocordibacterales; family EsbW-18; genus CBDUNJ01. Next base: position 505 of record CBDUNJ010000113.1, on the reverse strand, counting down.
TTATGCCACGAGACGGTGCACAGAAGCTTATTGACGAACATGACGAAGTTATCATCGAATGTATTGGTGGAAAACAAGGTCGTGCTATGGGAGATATTCCAGGAGTTCGCTGGAGAGTCCTTAAAGTCAATGATCAGTCCTTAGTTGCGCTACAACGCGGTAAGGTAGAAAAGGCACGTAAGTGAGGTTAAGAAAATGAGCGAAATACTTGCATTTAATAGATGGTCTGTGGCTGGAATCAAAGTTACTGACCCAGGTCTAAAAGAAGTTATTACTCTAAAGCCTACACTTGTACCAAAAACTGGTGCTCGTTATGCTGGTTCACGTTTTCACAAATCCAAAGTGTTTATTGTAGAGCGTCTTATGAATAAGATGATGGTTGCAGGACACAAGGGTAAGAAACATTCCAAAAGTACTGGACACAATACTGGTAAATCCCAAACTGTGTACAAAGCTATGGAAGAATGTCTTGCTATGGTAGAAGAACGTACTAAAGAGAACCCGA
>CBDUNJ010000112.1:0-1676 GCA_965368565.1 uncultured bacterium | reverse complement strand
TTTATTAATTTCCACGTAAAGCAGAATGTTTTTATAGACGCACTTAAAGAGGCGCGTGAAAATCCTGACAGCTTTGGCAATCACGAGACAAGAAAAGGGGAGAAGGTAATGGTGGAGTATACCGATCCGAATGTTATGAAGCCTTTTCATATCGGTCACTTAATGAGCAATGCAATTGGGGAATCGCTCTCACGCCTCTTTGAGAATACAGGGGCGAATGTGTTTCGTGCAAATTACTATAGTGACGTTGGAATGAATATCGCTAAGGCTGTTTGGGGTATGCGTGATTTAATAAGTGAAATCCCAGAAGAGAATGTGTCAGTTATTGAACGCACAGACTTTCTTGGGCGTGCCTACGTGCATGGTGTTGCACGGTTTGATCAAGACAGTGATGTTGCAGATGCAGTGAAGCATATCAACCGTACTATTTACGAAGGCTCCGATCCAGAAATAAATAAACTCTATGAAATGGGACGCAAATGGAGTCTTGAGCATTTTGAAGAGTTGTACAAGCGTCTCGGTAGTTCATTTGATTACTTTTATCCAGAAAGCACTGTTGCTGATGAGGGGAAAGAGATAGTGCTCAATGCTCTTAAGGAAGGAGTTTTTGAGGAAAGTGATGGAGCAATTGTCTTTCATGGGGAGCACACTCGTGTCTTCATAAATAGTGAGGGCTTGCCAACGTATGAGGCAAAAGAGCTTGCGCTCAATAAGAAAAAATTCCAAGACGAGAAGTTGGATACTTCTATTGTAATAACTGCAAATGAGCAAGATGCCTATTTTCAGGTGGTACTTGAGGCAATGCAGAAGGTATTTCCAAATGTTGCAGAGAAAACAAAGCATATTTCCCATGGTATGATGCGTTTTGCTGAAGGGAAGATGAGTTCTCGAAAGGGAAATGTAATTACAGGCGAATCACTCCTTGATGAAGCAAAGGAGCGAGGACTTAACAAAATGGATGAAAAGGATGATGGTATTGCAGGACATATTGCAATTGCTGCGATTAAGTACTCCATCCTTAAGCAAGGTATTGGAAAGGACATTATTTTTGATATGGAAAGTGCAACGTCGTTAGAAGGAGACTCGGGCCCCTATTTGCAATACACCTATGTGCGCACACGGTCACTTTTGGAGAAAGGAGAGAGGGAGGAGGTAAAGCCATCACTTGATGTGGTGCCAGAAAAGATAGGAGAAGTGGAGCGAATCCTCTTTCAATTTGGAGGAGTAACTGAGCGTGCAGCGCGTGAGCGTGCACCACAGCAGGTAGTGCATTACTTATTGTCGCTAGCGAGCGCCTTTAACAGTTGGTATGCAGAAGGAAAGATAGTAGATGTAAATGATGAGTACTCACCGTATAAACTTGCCGTTACCGAAGCGGTTGGTGTCGTAATGAAGCGAGGTCTTTGGTTACTTGGTATTGAGGTTCCAGAAAGAATGTAAATAAACAACTAGCCACTAGCATCTAGCTGCTAGCAAAAACAGCATTTTTTGAAGAGCGAATGTATCAAAAGCGTTTAGGCGTTCAGAACTAAGTCCTCGCATTAACTTCGGTTGATGCGGGATTTCTTTTTGCATACTGGACGTGGCGCCAGGCATATCCAAGTGACTGCAGAAAAGAATTATATAATTAATTATATAATTCTTTTCAAATAACATACGGTGTTTCCCCGAAGGGG
>CBDUNJ010000111.1:0-1681 GCA_965368565.1 uncultured bacterium | reverse complement strand
TTTTTCTTATACCTTTATATAAATGTGTTCATCACCTACGCTTTCAGTCTTTTGATTGCTGCAACGAGTCGAGATTTTTTTCGAGCTGCAGTATTTTTCTTGATGATGCCGTTTTTTACAGCTTTATCAATCGCTTTGTATGCACCCGGAAGCGCTTCCTGCGCTTTCTTTGTATCGCCTACTTGAATTGCCTCACGAACCAATTTTACCTGATCATGAAGGGCGCGACGACGACGCAGATTAAACACCCGCTTTTTTTCATCGCTTCTAATTGATTTTTTTGCTGCACTTAAATTTGCCATATGCGCCACAATACTAGCACACGTACTCTATTTGACAAGGGGTGCACGAAGTAACATACCAATTACAAATCAGTACAAATATGCGAATACTACGATATACTGAAAACGTCTTTACGAACGAACACTAGGGCTAGCTATATGATTAATCACCTTACAGGAACAGTGCTACATACAGATGACGACTCATTTACTCTCGCGGTACATGGAGTCGGCTATATGGTGTATGCTGGCACAGAGCTTCTTTCAAAAGCAGCGACTGAAAGTTCACTCTCTGTGTGGACCCATTTAGCAGTACGAGAAAACGCCCTTGATTTATACGGTTTTCTCACACAAGAAGAACTACACCTTTTTGAACTTGTCATCAGTGTCTCTGGAATTGGACCAAAATCAGGCCTGGCTATTCTTTCGCTTGCAAGCGTAGACACACTCCAAAATGCCATCGCCTCTGGTGAAATTGGCTACCTCACCAAAGTATCAGGTATTGGTGCCAAAACGGCACAAAAAATTGTGCTTGAATTAAAAGACAAAGTGACAGCTGTTGCATCAGCTGGCGCTGGTATGCAAGAAGATGCTGATGTTGTTGAAGCACTTAAAGCCCTTGGTTACAATCCGCAAGAGGCACGCTCTGCACTCAAAGACATTCCCGATGAGATAGTAGGTACCAGTGAACGTGTCCGAGCGGCACTCAAACAACTCTCTCAGTAATTCACCACTATGCTTGATTCACTACTTCGCTTTGGTAAAAAAATAATACCGACACGACTCTTTAAAGCAGCGCAACCATACTATCATCGCTTCTTGGCGTTTGTTGCTGCACTACTGTATCGTTTTCCCTCACGAAAGATTACTGTTATTGGTATTACCGGCACCAAAGGAAAAACAACCACTGTTGAGATTCTTAATGCACTTCTTGAGGCTGGCGGATACACAACAGCAATTATCAGCACCTTACGTTTCAAGGTTGGCAATGAAGAAGAACGCAATATGCTCAAGATGACTATGCCTGGTCGATTTCAAGTACAAAAATACCTAAGAAAGGCAGTGACAAACGGATGCCAGTACGCAATTATTGAAATGACCTCACAGGGCGTCCTGCAGTACCGACACAAACACATTGAACTTGATACCCTCATTTTTACCAACCTCTCTCCTGAACACATTGAGTCCCACGGCTCGTACGAAGCATATCGTGATGCAAAACTGGAACTTGCTCGACTCTTAGAACAGTCCTCTAAAAAGAACAAGGGTGTCGTGAGTAACACAGATGATGTAGAAGGGGCTCGTTTTCTCAACGCAGACGTACCTCATAAACTCTCCTACTCACTAAAAGATCTAGAACCCTACACTGTTCAAGATCGAGGTCTTTCTTTTACCTTTCA
>CBDUNJ010000110.1:0-1692 GCA_965368565.1 uncultured bacterium | reverse complement strand
ATCAACCAGATCCGTATGAAAATTGGTGTTATGTTTGGTAACCCAGAAACAACACCGGGAGGTAATGCACTTAAATTTTATTGTTCAGTACGCTTAGATATTCGACGTATTGCTCAAATAAAAAAAGGTGAGGACGTGGTGGGTTCTCGCACTCGAGTTAAAGTGGTTAAAAACAAAGTCGCCGCACCATTCAAACAAACAGAATTTGATATTATCTACAATGAGGGTATCTCACGAGAAGGTGAAATACTTGCACTTGGTGAACAGCACAAAGTCATCAAAAAAGCAGGAGCATACTACAAATACACCAATAAAGACGGGGAGGAAATCACTCTTGGCCAAGGCTATGACAATGCACGCACAACCCTCAAGGAAGACAAGAAGCTTTCAAAAGAAGTACTTAGCGACATTACAAAAGCAATTAAAGAAGTAGTCTAGCATCCAACACACAACAACACGGCCCTAGGTGGCCGTGTTGTTGTGTGTTTACACCTTTAAGAATTTATACCTTTTGTAATATACTCTCGCCTTCCCTAAAGGCAATATCACGAAGCGCCCATACAGCAAGTAACGCACTACCAATTATTGCAATCTGTACAATTCCTTCAGTGTTTGCAAATGCAGATACATAAAAATGGTACATCTTTTCTGGTTGCAATGCTGCAGACGCATTGGTAAAGACATCAGGTACCGAGACGTATCGAGATGCCTGCCACACAAGAGCAAGCACGATATACACCTTTACCAAAACAGGTTGCAATATCTTGCGCAACATATAGGTAAGATATACCCGACGCATTATTTGTTTTTCTAATTGTGTTTTCATTACTTTCTATAACGATATTTGTCTAAAAAAGTCACTCACTTGTATCAACAGCTTCTTTAAAAGCCTTTCGCGCTCGATATGCCTGCGTCTTTATTGCACCTTCGGTAGTATGCAATTCTTCAGCAATTTCTTTGTGTGACTTCCCTTCAAGAAAATACTTCTTTAACACAGTCTGAAACGAGCGAGGAATCCGTGTCATCAATGAAGCAACATAGTCTTGGAGTACATATTCCTCCATTTCATCAATGTGTTCAGCAACATACTCCAACACATCATCTGGAATCGGTGCCATAACAGCACGAGTACGCTTCAACTTTCTATAATATGAAATAGCTGTATTAATAAGGATTCGGTACGCCCACGAGCTAAATGAGGCACCTTCCTGAGGCGTAAAACGGCGTGCATTGAGGTATATCTTCGTAAAGGTCTCCTGAACCACATCCTCTGCATTTTCCTTACTATGCACGATTTTCCGCGCCTTCCCCAAAAACGGACCCTCGTACCTGCGTACAAGAATTCTAAACATATCAGGATGCTCTATTGAGAGCGTTAATATCTCTTCATCAGAACGTTCGTCTTCTCTGTGTTGTGATTCAGTATCAAGTAACATATGTAGAATTATGGTAACACAGAGCTCGTGACGCGTCTGTGTCACGGATTACTCTGGACTATTCAAATATCGACCGCTGAGCTTTTGCCTGCTCTTACCTACTATAACGAGTCATTAATAAAAAAGTCACACTTGCCTTCCCTTTTCACGTGTCATAGAATAATCCAGTATGCTTTCATATAATGACCTCAAACTAAAAAATATCATTCTCTTTAATGGCGAACCTCATAAAGTGTTGGCAACACACGTTTTTCGT
>CBDUNJ010000109.1:0-1697 GCA_965368565.1 uncultured bacterium | reverse complement strand
AATGAAAAAGTGCTCTACCGTATCGTATTTGAAGGTGCACAGATTGGGGAAATACAAAAAATTGATGCGGTTGCACGAAAAATTATTGAAAGACCAGTATCTCTTTTTATATTTCCAGCAAAACACTTTGTAACTGATAAAGATAAGTTAGAACGAGCGCTTGGAAAGATTAAGGAAGAATTAGATGAACGACTTCAAGTTTTTGAACGAGAAGGAAAGCCACTTGAGGCAGAAAGGCTTAGACGGCGTACTACCTATGACATAGCGCTTATTCGAGAAGTTGGTTATGTTTCGGGTATTGAAAACTATTCACGTCACTTTGATGGACGCGCTTCCGGTGAACCACCGTTTACACTTCTTGATTACTTTCCACGAAATGAAGATGGTTCCCCTGACTTTCTTACTGTCATTGATGAATCACATGTTACTGTGCCACAGATTGGGGGTATGTACGCAGGAGATCGTTCTCGTAAAAATACATTGGTTGAATATGGTTTTCGGTTGCCATCTGCAATTGACAATAGACCACTTCAGTTTGAAGAATTTAGTGAACGCATAGGACAGGTGCTATACACAACAGCGACACCTAAAGAATATGAACTTGAAAAAAGTGGAGAAGCAGGTGTTGCCGAGCAGATTATTCGACCGACTGGATTGATTGATCCGCGTATTGAAGTTAGGGCGATTATTGAAGAAGGTGCATACCCAGGACAAATTCAAGACTTTATTATTGAAGCGGAAAAGGAAATAGAAAAAGGTGGCAGGGTTATGGTGACTACTCTCACAAAACAAATGGCCGAGGACTTGACGGAATATCTTGAAAATAAAAAAATTAAATCTGTGTACATACACAGTGATGTCAAAACAATTGAACGAGTTGAGATTATTCGAGACTTTCGAAAAGGGGAATACGACATACTTGTGGGGGTGAACTTGCTTCGTGAAGGATTGGATATGCCAGAGGTGTCTTTGATCGGTATTTTGGACGCTGACAAAGAAGGTTTTTTGCGTTCCGAGGTTTCGTTAATACAGACCATTGGTCGCGCTGCTCGTAATGTGAACGGTCGCGTCATTCTTTATGCAGATAGAATCACGGGTTCTATGCAACGAGCAGTTGATGAGACAGACAGACGTCGTGAAATACAGCTTGCATACAATGCAGAGTATGGTATTACACCAAAGACTATAATAAAAAGGATTGCTGATATCACTGACCAGTTGTCGCACACCTATCATCAAACTGCTGTAGAAGCACTAGAGATTGAATTACAGGGAACGACTCCGCGTGCGCTACTTGCTCAAAAGAAAAAAGCGATGAGTGAGGCGGTGAAGGTGCTCGATTTCGAGACTGCAGCCATCCTGCGGGATGAAATAGGGGAGCTAGAGAAACAGATACTAGGGAAAAAGAAGTAGTGTCATATTTCTTGACGCATTACTTTCTTTTTGTTAGTGTTGCAACGGATATTTTTTTCGGGAGTGGCGGAAAGAGACGCGCCTCTCTACGGAAGAGGTGGGGTATATCGTTTTGGATTCTGCAGAGGATTCAGCAAGGTGTGTTTTCGGCACATCAAACCGTATATCTCGTGCAGGTGTAAACCCTGCCTCCCGAGCCAGTTCTTTTTGCGGAGAATAGTCGCAGCGCGTGCAAAAGAGCATAAGTCAGTTACGTCGAACTTTGTGTTCCCACCGCTATACTT
>CBDUNJ010000108.1:0-1712 GCA_965368565.1 uncultured bacterium | reverse complement strand
ACCAACCTGCGGTTCTTCCTTAGACACTTCAAGAGCACCTACCTGCCCAACATATGCAAGAATGGTATCTATATCCCCTGCAAGACCCTCCTCCTCTGTTTCGCTAAGTTCAATTCGTGCGAGAGAAGCTAGTTTATGAATATCTTCTTTTGAAAACATATGTCCAAACTATAGCACCAGAATACCTCCTGCGAAACCCACACCAACACGCGCCCCTCAGTGTAACCACTGCATTACCACAGTGCTGTTTTTATAGTAATATAATAATGTATTATTATATTACTATATTATTATATTACTAGGTTTACTCACTTACCTCATTATTACAGTAACATATTCAAATACAGCTATGACACACATATCTCAACGAAAACTATCCAGCAACATTGAGGAACAGATTACCACTGATCTCTTTGATGTCTTTCTTACACTCCCCCACAACACACGGGGCGGATCGTTTCTATCAGGATTTCTTACACCCACTGAACGCACTATGTTTGCGAAACGACTGGCAATACTCATTATGCTTATGGATAACATTTCTTCATATCGTATTGCCGATGTGCTTAATATGAGCAGTGCAACAGTTCTCAAATACCAAAACCAACTAGAGAAAAACAAGTGCCTTGAAATTAAAAAGGCGCTCGCTAAAAAGAAGGTCCGCAAACACTTCTGGAAAGCCATTATTCATCACCATCAAGAAGTTATGGAGAGGTACTCCGGACGTAAGCGCTGGGATTGGTTGGACGACGTTAGTAAAAAATATAAGCTGTAAGATATAGCATAAAACCTATTACTATAGTAATAGGTTTCGCATTATGTTGTTAGTCCTCAGTTAATTAGCGCACCACCACATCCACAATGCCTGCGGCGCCAGGTGCAACTTCATATTTGGAGAAGGCAATGTGTAGCCCATCATCAGCAATATAGAAATTCCTAATGTCTTCAAATTTCAACTCATCAATCACTTCAGAAAAAATGCCGTCACCCTCAATACCTGTTTTATTGTGTACTTCTTTTTGTACTGCTGTCACAAAGGATGTGCGTTCATCAGAAGGAATAACATCTGAAAGCACCAAGCGTTTGCCGGTTTTCAACTCATATACAAAAGTGAAAACAACACTGTTGGCATTTGCACCACCAGTGTACTCACCACTGTATACAACATATGACACCGTAGCATCGGTAACAAATGTCCGAGTTATAACATCAAGCCCATACCGAAACAAAACACTCCCTTCTGCCTGAATTTGCGACATTGCTTTCTCGGCATCTCGCTTGAAGTCATCAGCGTAACGAATGAAAAAGTTCCGTACCTCACCCCCATACAAACTTTCTTCATCAGGGAGCTCAAGTGTCACCTCATAGTTTTCTGTTTCTTCTGCTAGGAACAATTCCACACCAACATAAGGTGCTTCCTCCAGATCTTCTGATGTTGTCGTTGCTGTCTCAGTATCAAAATCCGAAGATGTTCCGTCATTATTTGAAACGAAAAAATAGAGCGCGCCCGCAAGAGCAATCAGAAGTCCAGCAATAATAATGTCTCGTATTGTTTTCATATCTCTATAGTACGTGCTTTACTCTTTTTTCTCAAAAAAAGCATCCCTACCCGAACCTCTTCGATACAAACTATAGTGCACTGGGTTTTTCTTTGCGTATTCCTGATGATACTCCTCTGCCTTATAGAACTCGCCGCGTGGCTCAATCACTGT
>CBDUNJ010000107.1:0-1751 GCA_965368565.1 uncultured bacterium | reverse complement strand
TGTTGTCAAACAAGCATGAAAACCGTACAATAGAGGAGTAGCAAATCTTGGATACTCTAAGACTTATGAAAACCACGCTCATACAAAACAAAAAAGCACTCTTTGATCTAGAGGTTATTGATGATCTTGAAGCAGGCATTGAACTCTTTGGACACGAGGTTCGTTCCCTTCGCACTGGCAAGGGCTCACTTCGTGGTGCCCACGTTGTTGTACGAGGTGGTGAAGCCTATCTCATTGGTATGAGCATCTCTCCCTACCAAGTTGCCAACACACCTGATAGCTATGATCAGGAACGTCCGAGACGCCTCCTCGTAGGTAGAAAAGAAATGGCGCAACTAGCTGATGTTGAAAAACAACGAGGATTGACAATAGTGCCATTTTCGGTGTATAATAAGGGTAGGTATCTCAAGGTAAAGTTGGTTATTGGTCGCGGTAAGAAAACTCGTGACAAACGACAAGTTATACAGAAACGACAAGCTGACCGCGAGATGGAACGCACATTGAAAAATAGGAGATAACTCCTCATATGCCGGTCCTTCGCCGAGCGACTTTCACGCCTTCCTTATCATAAGGTTGGTATATTACATATCTCAATGCAATTGGGCACCATTCGCACATTGCTATTGAGGTCGCTCGGGGGATGATCGGCTTCGACATATGGATATGACTTGTGTCTGTGCGAGTAAAGCTGAACAACTTTTCAAAGGTTCAAACGAATACGTGCAAACGCATTCCAGAAGAGCCCATTCACAGCAATGGACTTCGCATTCGCTCGCGTCTAACCGCTGAGCGCATCACTGTAACTGATATCTGATACGTTATAGTTGGTGTTATATATCATCAGATGTAAGAAGAGTGGGTACTCGACTCTCTTCTGACAATAATTGAGTTCGACAGTCATTTATTTTGTATAGTTTTTAGAATGGCTGTTTAAACACATAAACTACACTACACCCGTAGACTCATTCACATCTCCCATATTGGACGTGGGTTCGATTCCCACCATCTCCACCAACACTTAAACGGAAAAGCCCGACACAATTGTGTCGGGCTTTTCCTATATCTTGTGTTGGTGGAGATGAGTGAGATATTTGAGTATCTCACGTGTGGGAATCGAAAGCCGGAACATGTCGCTTTAGCGACAGTGAGGCGGGGTCGAGAACACTTTGGATTTTGGAGTCCATAGGACGAACAAAATCCTTAGTGATTCGTGACCGATTCCCGACATCTTCCCCCACCTCCTCCCCCGCCAAATCAAATACTTTCCGCACCATTCACCGTACAACCTTCCAGGTTCCCTACTGTGCACTCAGATGGATCAACGCCTTCAACAACTTCACCGCAACCTTTGTACACATTCTGACTATCCTTTGCATACCCAAATGCTCCGGGTACTTCACCTCCATTAAACTCTTTCAACCCAAGATACTCAAACGAGTCGGCATCTATCGAAGACAGTCTTTCACTCTCTGCGTACACGCCACCTGCGTCCTTATAATAAGAGGTGCAATATATTTCAACACAACGACATGTGCCAACATATTCAAAAGTGGCGGGGTCACCAATTTCACTGGCAGCAACATACTCATATGTAATCCTATCCTCAAAAACAGGCTCCTTAAAGTAAACAGTCCGTGCATCCTTTATTGTATTTCTATACACAACCTCAAAAGTGCTCGGGTCTATAAGGACTTCCAAAATAACGCCCCGATAAAACACATGTCCCGCATCACGCGCCCAATCTTCATCTA
>CBDUNJ010000106.1:0-1759 GCA_965368565.1 uncultured bacterium | reverse complement strand
GCTCTTGATGAGCACCAGGATATTTTCCCAGTCGCCAAGCATGTTCTCCATGGAAGAAATACTAAGAATCTTGAAAGGGATGGTTGGTCTCGAAGGAGAAATACTCTTCAAACTGTCGGCAAGCAGCTCAGCTGAAGGTCCAGATAGGACCAGCCAAGGGCCTTCGTGTTTGTTCGACATGGATAGCCTCCGTTTCTGTTTTGTTCACCTAATCGAGATATTAGAAAATCGACACTTGCTTGTCAACGTTGTTTCCAGCAACCCACCCTGTGGTCCAGCAGAGCTGAAGTGAGTAGCCTCCGGAAGGGCGGTTGATATTCAAAATGTCCCCGAGAAGGTACAGGTTCGGCACAAGTCGTGACTGCATTGTCCTCGTGTCTACTTCATCAAGGAGAACGCCACCATCAGCGATTACTGCTTTGTTGTATCCGAGAGTGCCAGTAATAGGAAATGAGAGAGCCTTGAGCGTGTGCGCAAGCCATGAGCGTTCGTCTTTTGTAATACTGTTGACCTCTGTCTCCGGATCCGGCGCGTCAGGGAATGTGAGCAATATCTCAGCGAGTTTTTTGGGAAGCATCTCGGGGAGTATGTTTTTGAGTTGCTTGTTTTTATGTTGTTCAAAGAGTCGCCAAATACGTCGGTCTAGATCACCAATTTCAGTATCAGGAAATGCATCAATTTCTGCCATAACAGGACCGTTTTCCAAAAGGTAATAAACTTCAGATGACGTATTTAGTACCAGTGGTCCTGAAATACCAAAGTGTGTAAAGAGCACTTTACCTGTCTTTTTTATACGTGTTTTGCCACCCTGTTTAAAGCGGAGTGTCATAAATGAAAGCGAAGTACCAGAGAGTGCGTGCACCCAGTCGGTGTCGGTGGTGAGTGGAACAATATTTGGGTTTGGTTTTTTAACCGTATGACCAAGCTCTTTTAGAAATCGTAGTCCGTCACCAGTTGAACCTGTTTCTGGTGTTGCAAGGTTTCCTGTCGCAACAGCGACAGCGTGAGCGGTAAAGACAGTGTCTTCTGTACTGATGTGAAAAAGGGAATCAATGTGACTTATGCCGGTGACAGCAGTGCCTGTCTTTGTTTTAACACGAGCACGACGAATGTAGTGTTCCATAACTTTCACGACATCTTTCGCATTTTGTGTTTTAGGAAAAGCACGCTTGCGTGCCTCAACAACAAGCGGTAATTTGTGTTTTTCAAAAAAAGTAAAAGTATCAGCAACACCAAACTGAGAAAAGGGAGAGAACAGATATTGCTTTGCTTCTTTGAAGTTATCCAAAAAGGCGTGTATATCATATTCAGCATTGGTGATATTGCATCGGCCACCACCAGTAATACCCAACTTTTTGCCAAGTTGGCGGTTCTTCTCAATGAGGAGTACGTGCAATCCTCGTTCAGCAGCACGACCAGCACACATCATGCCAGCTGGTCCGCCGCCGATGACAATGAGGTCGTATGATGTTTTGTTTTCTGTTGTCATCTGTAACTGTAATAAAGAAGCCCCAGCGAAGGAGTCTCCTTCGCTGGGCACTATTAAGGACTCTTGCGAGCTGTTGCGATGAAGATAACAATCAGCGCTACCTGCATAGAAGCCAACATAGCCATTGTGAACGGATCCTCTTTTTTCAAGTTCCACAGGGCTAAGAAGATCCAGAGTGGAGAAAGGGTACCGGCAATTTTGAGCACAATGTACACAACTCGCGTGACTCTTTTCCACGTCTCTTCGGATGCAGCAAACATAACGTTCCTT
>CBDUNJ010000105.1:0-1785 GCA_965368565.1 uncultured bacterium | reverse complement strand
AAGTTTCTATAACACCCACCTATGTATTGTTGGGAGAAGACGGGCCTGACCACGACAAACATTTCACTATGGCTGTGCACCTTGACGAAGAAAAGATTGCTGAAGGTACAGGAAAAAGTAAACAGGAGGCAGAACAGGACGCTGCAGAAAATGCACTGAAGGCAAAGAGCTGGTAGAAAAACACAAGTGAACAAGAGGTGAGAAAAACTGTACGATATGTCGTGTGATTTTGTATGTTTTGACTTTTCCTATTGTATTACGTAATGTGTTGGAAGATATGTAACAACTGTTCTTTTGGAACATATAAAGGAGTAGAATTATGGGTGATTCTATCAGCGCCGGTATCGATCCGAGGATGTTTTTGTTTGAGTATATAAAAAATCCTTACAAAGGGATTATTAACATCAGGAAAGAATATAATGAGAAAATCCTGAGGGTACTATATTTGATCATTCATTTCATCGTTCTCGCTACTGTTCTTTTGGCTTTCTTACCTAAAGATTCGGCGTCGTATCTATTTGCTCAATCCATTCCGCTTCTAGGGATACTTATATGTGGGTGCCTCTTGATATATCTGGATTTGAAAAAAGAAATACAGATTAATCAATGTGTCCACACAGGACGTAGGTTGATGCAACGAGCGTTGATTCAAGGAATTGAGATGGATGAGCAAATCATCGTGTGGGGTACCTATGAGATTGCTCTAGAAAAAGAGCCTGGGTTTAAAGATTTGTTCAAGCTACTGGCTTTAGTGAAAAGGTACGATCAGAACCTTTTTTGTGAGCTTTTTGAAAAGACACTCCTAGAAAAAAATCTTGTGTAAGAGGCGTGAAGCACTTACACAACAGCCGCGTGGAAACACGTGGCGTTCGTTTTGGCTATCTGCTAACTCGTAGTATCCTAATAGGGTTATATGACTCTCAAACGATTAGACATTGTTGGTTTTAAATCATTTGCAAAAAAGACGTCTCTGACGTTCGCTTCTTCCATTACCGCAATTGTTGGCCCAAATGGTTCCGGTAAATCAAATGCGGCAGAAGCATTTCGTTTTGTACTCGGAGAACAGTCAATGAAGTCTCTTCGCGGAAAGCGCACAGAGGATCTTATTTTTAATGGCTCTACAAAGACAGCTCGGTCAAATCGAGCTAATGTGCAATTAACTTTTGATAACAGCAATCGACTGTTGGATATGGATTTTGATGATGTGGTTATAGAGCGAACAATTCATCGAGATGCATCAAGTGAATATGCAATTAATGGTTCAACAGTACGCCTTAAGGATGTACACGAGTTACTTGCCGGTGCTCATATTGGCTCATCAGGGCATCACATTATTTCACAAGGAGCAGCTGACAGAATTCTTTCGGTTAATCCGCGTGAACGACGTGAAATGATAGAGGATGCACTCGGTCTTCGTGTGTATCAATACAAAATAGATGAGAGTACCAAAAAGCTTGAAAAAACACGACAGAATATAAAAGAGGTTGCAAGTTTACGTCGTGAGATAAAACCACACCTACATTTTTTGGCTAAACAGGTGGAGAAAATAAAGCGAGCAAAAGAGATTAGTGATGAGCTTACTGAACGGTACAAAGAATACTTCAAACGGGAGACACTCTACGTAGAGTATGAGGAAAAACGAATTCATAGCGAACGAGCACCACTTAAACAGGAAAAGCAAAAATATGAGTTAGAGAAGCGTGAATCAGAGGAGCGATTAGCCGAGCTTGATGCGGAAACAACGCATGGTAGCGGAACAGGACCTCTTGAGCAAGAGCTGAGTAC
>CBDUNJ010000104.1:0-1821 GCA_965368565.1 uncultured bacterium | reverse complement strand
CTTCAAAGATTTCAGCCATAGAGGTTTTCCCGCTTCCGGCTCTACCAGTTATTCCGATTAATCTCATTTATTCTCCTCCCTACAAAGTTCTCTCCACTCTTCCCACATATCATCTTCATTAGTGTGCCACTCGGTATACATAGGTGGGCAGTTAAAACAATGAAGTTTATGTTCTTTCTCTGAGGTGGGTTCAATTAACCTTACACTTAATATTGGTTGTTCCCCACAGATAGTGCATTTCATAATTCCTCCTATTTAAAACAAAAAGAGCACCCTTGGTGAGACGGAGGCTATCTCAGAGTGCTCTAGGAAAGGAACAAACCTTTCAAATTTCAGTTGCCTCACCCCTTTACTTTTTTACTACTGCAATATAAGGTTTTTGAGGGTAACTTCCAAGTAAATTATGAATATTTTTTATAATTTTTTTTAGGTCTTCGGTTGTTTGCTTGTTGTTTTTTGGTCGCCCACACACAGTTCGATGGCTTGTAATCTCCATTATTATCCAACCTCTCTATCGAGTGTTTGGCTGTCGGTTTAGCTCCCATATCTTGGAAAAACTGTTCAAAACTGTTAACCCATTCGGCACACACCGATATGCCACGCCCACCATAGTACCTATAATTCTCCGCTTGTTGATTCAAACATCTATTTTTCATCATCTCCCACGTCCTGTATTCGGCTATACCACAAAGCCTATGCGTTGACTTTGCTGCAGAAGTCCTTTCTTTGTGGTAGCACCCACAAGAGCGTGTATTTCCCGTCCCCAAATTACCATCAAACACGATTGTTTCACTCCCACAACTGCATATACATCTCAACTCCCTACCCCCAAGGTGCTCTATAATTGTCAACCGACCAAACTTTTTGCCGACAGCATATCTGTCCATACATCCGCAATGCTTCCTCTTGCGGATTGATAACTGGTCTTTGCGTAACATGATCGTATTTCCGCACTCGCATTCGCATACACAATAATATCTCCCATTTACTTTTTTACTACTTTTTATTTTAAGCATATATAGCCCTCTAAATATACACTGCAAATATAACTATTTTGACGCCTAATTCCAAATTATACATATCTTTTGTAGTTAGCCACATATTCGCTTTCTTTGCCCTTGCCCAAAGCTCCCCCATTATAGACTTTTTTCCAATATCTAGCTTGACCTTCTAAAGTCTTAGGTATGGGTTCTGGGTTCACTCTGTACCTTAATCTGCAGAAAAGTATAGCCATTTCATCATTGTAAGCTAGGTCTATGAACTGAACCTTAGCTAATTCTGGGTATTTAGAAACGTAAACAGTCTGTAACCAATCAAAGGTGTTTTTCTCTACTTGTGCAATTCCGATGGCGTGTTTGTGATAGTCCCACAGAGAGACGTTCTGTCTGCGGTAATACCCTAGCCTAGACTCTTGTGCGATCGTGCCGTACACAAGCTCTGAGCCCTCCACAGAGTATAAATTATACTTCTTTAGAGTGTCGTCTATTAGCTTTTTTAAGTGTTTTTTATCCATTGTACCCGATATGTTATAATATCTCTATTTTTTACCTATTTATCCTTGGTGTAACCTAAAATTCCATTAAATAAGTGTTTTTCACCAACTTAATTGAAATCCATAACCAACAAACAAATCTAAGTTCTTATTTATAACTCCATACCCAAAACCAACTTGAACACCATGATTAAACGCAAACAACTTCTTAACCTCAACTGTCTTGGATTCCTTGATAGTTGAACTCACTACTGGATAAGTAAATACTATGTCACTAAATTCATTTTTCGGATAATGATACTTTAGTTTTATACTACTTTGATTAAATG
>CBDUNJ010000103.1:0-1828 GCA_965368565.1 uncultured bacterium | reverse complement strand
AGTTCGTACTGGGAGTTTCTTTTTTTGCGAATAAACCCTTCTCGTTCAAGTTCTGAAAGTGCTTTTTCGAGACGGCCTTTTTCAATGCCAGTTTTTTCTTGAAGTTCTTTTTCAGAAATGTGTTTTGTTGCTAGTGTCTTGAGTATTGCACCGCGTGCTTCGCGAAGCGATCCCTTGAAGCGGGATTGTGTCGTGTGGTGTGCACTCTTTCGTGAAGGGTTGGGGAGTGTTCGTTTCAAGTGGGCACCATAGTCCATAAGAGCATTCTCGTGGATTTTTTGTATCACTTGTTTTCTCTATAAGGGGCAACAATGTTTTGTCGGATACTTTTTTCTGTGTAGGGAAAAAGTGATGCAGGTACACCGTGCGAATGTTTGTTTCAATGACAGTGCTCGGCAAGTTCCATGCAAAGGCGCGTATAGCGCCAGCGGTATAGGAGCCAATGCCAGGGAGTGCAATGAGTACATTGGTTTCTTTTGGGAGTCGGCCGTTATGTGTATTCCATACACTTTCTGCTGTGCGTTTCAGATTGAGTGCACGCCGATTGTAGCCGAGTCCTTGCCAGGCAATGAGCACGTCTTTTTGTTTTGCTCGGGCAAGTGCAGCAAATGTCGGAAATTGTTTGATGAAATGTTTATATTTTGGAATAACACGATCCACTTGTGTTTGTTGGAGCATTATTTCTGATACAAGAATCTGATATGGCGTCGCTCCGCTCCGCCTCCACGGTAAATCTCGCTTATTCTTTTTGTAGTATTGCCAGACGGTCTTTTTGAATTGAGCGGGCATCATTGACATTGTGGCTCCATTTTGGCAATATCCCAACAGAAGTCAAACGACAGAGAGGAGTCGATATGTCGATTTTCGAAGACAGTAGCGATTTGGCAGGGTATCACTTCGAGGAAGTTTGGGTTGTTGGAGAAACTGATCCCCACAATCCAAATGAAAGTAAGGGTGGTCACGTTTTCCGGTTGCAAGATGCAGAGACCGCAAAGAAGATTGCCAGTATTTTGGAAACTACGGTGGCGAAACGTTTGGCGCTAATCGCCAAGGATGGCAAACTCGGCCCTCTTTTCAATCGCTGTCTCGAGGGTAGGGGCAGAATCTATTCGGCAGAAGAGGGTGAGAAAGTTGCCAAGCGCGCAGTGCTTACCCAACTGTCCGATGTTCAACGAAAGATACTTGGCGTCTAGCTAGTTCTTTCGTCAGCAATCAAAAGAGCGTCCGTCTGGACGCTCTTTCTCATTTTGTAAAAAATAAGGAAAAGGAGTTGTGTCGAGACACAACGCCCAGCAACAGGAACACCCCTTAGCATTCCCGAAGAATTCTGACTGACCCCATTTGCAACAATACCCAGCCCACACCCCCGATGAGCAGTGTTGCGACGGTGGCGCAAATCACTTCCTCAACAGGGGAACCGCTTGTAGAAACTGCAGATCGGGTTATTCCATATTGGAATGTGATGATGAAGAGAATGAAAACACCGATGTTGAGTCGAGCGAACCTTTTTTGTCTCGGTTCGACAAAGTGTCTTCAAGGTGCCCGATGAGAATTTCGCTGAAGAAGAAAAATGTACCACAACACAGTGCGGTAAACTGGATGATTTCATAAAATTTCATTCCGACCTCCTTATTGGGTTCTTGTTTTCCGAACAGAGTGTTCAGGTCTGAGGTGACATTACCACATTTGTTTCAGTATGTCAGCAGAGTATTATTCCAAACACCATAGCTAAATGGGGGTATTTTTGCTACAGTAGTGAACGTAAGAAAATACATTGGAGAGGTGCCAGAGCGGTCGAATGGGGCACCCTGCTAAGGTGTTAGGCGAG
>CBDUNJ010000102.1:0-1868 GCA_965368565.1 uncultured bacterium | reverse complement strand
CAATGTAGCACCTTACTTAATCCGAATAAACTTAACCCTAAAGAGTATGACCTCTGGCGTCTCTAAAATTGGTTCTCTGCCGCCCCCTGTTACACCACCCAAAGATAAAGATTGCGACACTCTAACTGAACCAAAGAACAAGGTTCGATCTCGCGGAATAGATTTGGTGAAGGAACATATGCTTTTGGTTGCGACACGATATCCACATTCGAGTTCTAAACAACAGTATAAACAACAGAAACAACAACACATAAGAAAGGGAGTTCATAAATCGTCATCCGATTCCTCTAAGAAAGGGGATGCAAAACTACAAAGTCAGGACGACAGCGACGAAAACGAGAGCAGCGAGGAGAATAGCGCCAGTCAAACTGCCCAAATACATAATCAGCGCCGAAGTGCCATACGAGCGCGAAGCGTGCTACTGAGAAAAATGCGTAGAGAGGTCCACAGTGATTCGAATTCCGATAGTTCGGCCTATGAGCAAAGTGATTCAGAATCAAACTCGCAATCTTCTGATGCAGAGAACAGCGACAGCAGCAGCAACGACAGTGACGACAGCGACCATAGCACCTCTAAGCACAGTGTCCGCAATGCGAAAAAGCATGTTGAAAATATTGTACTTGACGATGATAGTGATAATGAACCTTTAGTACCCAAGGTAAACACAGCATCACATACCAAAAGAAAACATAAAATCGCTGCGCACAATTCTTCAAAACCTTCTAATTTGAAGAAAATGCCAAGGAAAGTCAATACCAACAAATTAATTTTCAAGATACAGCCTATGGTAAACACACGACCTGTCTCCGAGGATGATATTTTGGCACAGCTTAAGTTTATGAGCGTTGACAGTAAATTTGTTTCATCGAATAGTTGTGTTTGTTTTCCGATACCGAAGGAGAGTTTTGTTCAAGATGCCAATGGAGCTTGGAGAGAAAAAGTAAAACTCGTGCAACAACCCTCGCGAGCCGAAGCTGTATTTTATATTTCCAAGTTGAAACCAAACAACCTGATTAAACTTTATACAGAGGATGCCATGGGAGGTTTTAAAGTACGAGGACGACCAACTGTCAAACCCTACTTTATTCCAATGACTGCAGACGAAATTAAAACTATTAAACTAGTCGACAATCTACCAACGATCTCGAATCGCGGATACTACAGCAAAAGTTTAGTTTGTAACATACTCTGTCAGCTTACTCCTCAACATTTGATTTACAGTTTTCAATACAACCCGAAAGGAAGAGATATATGTATCAACAAGAACCACAAACCTCTTTCGATGCAAGAAGCTGATGTAAATTTCAAGTCACGAGACGGGAAAATATTCCGCATGCATCCACTGCTTGTTATCGTTCTTACCAAACTCTGGCTTTTACGAGTCAATGTATCGGTAGAAGCGTTAGCTAAACATCGAAATCGTTGGAGACATTGGAGTCGAGGCAGAGCACACTATTTAGTTCCAATACTACCAGACTGTTTATTTTACGCAATGATGGATTTACAGGACCCACTAACTTTAAAAGAGGAGGTTTTGGTTTCCGAGAAACCTATGGTGTCGGAACACGAGTCTGCTTTCACGCCAGGACAGGTGGTGAATAGTAAAAAGGTGAAGATCGCGCCGTGGGTCTTTGGGCTGCGAGAAAACAATTTTAAAATTATGTCATGTGCTGCTAATAATTTTAGACATATGTTGATGTGTTGTGTTGAAAAGGACAATCATACTTTGCAGAATTTTAATAGACAACGTAGACAATGGGAATCTGGAATTATTCAGAGCAGAAAAGAAATTACGTCAACAAAGAGAAAACAAGTTTATAAAAATAAAAAGAGGACTGTAAGGGGCAGTAAGACAATAAATTCGGTCT
>CBDUNJ010000101.1:0-1903 GCA_965368565.1 uncultured bacterium | reverse complement strand
GTTCAATGTAGCCGTTTTCATTTTCAAGATCGGTAATGGTGGCGGTAACTGTGTCACCGATACTGCTGTTCTTGATTATGTCACGAGCATTGATATACTCGCGGCCATAAATAATAGCTGTACCAAAAGGAGGAAGATCTACGTATACAGAGGCACGGTCAATTGCAATAATTGCACCCTCTATTATTTGTCCAACTTCTGGTAATGATTGTGTCTCCTGAGAGAGCTTATACATAAGCTTCTCTGTCTTTTTTTCTTTTGTATCTCCTACTTTAACTTCTTGTGTCATAAGAATATATGTGTGAGACAATGCTGTTTTGTGAGCTCCACCCCAGTACTATTTTTGGTTTTCCAAGATATACATTTTCAATGTTATATCGCAATTAGTTCTTTCGCGCCAGCACGCTTCGCTCGTTGAAGGATTGCCTATTCGGCATCGCGTGTTGCGTAGTATACTCTTGGCAAAAATAGTACGGGGTCTTTTAAAACATAGTTGGAATACCGCCTTGTTTTAAAAGAAAAAACAGGGTTAGTTGTCGCACGACCCCGTATACGTTTCTGTGTATAGGGTTTGTGGTTAATAAATACTTTTCTCTGTGTATTGCTGTCAATACGTCAACACTATAGCAAGACTCTCGTCTTGTGTACAGGTCTATAACACGCCACCTTAAGAGGAAAAGAAGTGAAACAATGGTGTTTTTTAATACGATTTTTGTTTAATGTTTGGTGTGTGTCGCATCTGACTAACAATAAAACTGATAAGGAGCGGTGCTATAAGAGTTGTTGCAATACTTAATATGATAATTGTGGTGAGTAACGCATTTGAGAATAGTCCAAGTTCAAGTCCTGAAAATGCAACGGCAAGAGTGGTAGAAAGTTGAGGCATAGAAGCAGCACCGATAAGACGACTTTCTTGTATTCCGAATCCAGCAATACGACCAGCAAGAGTGCCACTAATGTATTTGGAGAGAAGTGCTCCACCAACAACGATGAGTATAAGTATTAATGATGCACTTGCTTCTGTGAATACGCTTAAATCAGTTTTTGTGCCGACTATAATAAAAAATGCAGGTATAAATATCCCATAACTAATTGCTCGTAATTTTTCTATGAGTCGCTGACTCTCTATGAGTTCTGAAAGGACGAGACCTGCAAAAAAACCTGCAATGATGGGGTGTAGTCCAAGAATTTCAAAAGCAAGCACTGTTCCAATTAAAATAGCAAAAATAGAACGAAGTTCTTGTTGAAAGATGTCGTGCTTCTCATTAAAAATAATACGAGAAAGTCCTCGTACACGACGAATAGCCCAACGAAGTAGAATGAGAGTTATGAGGAGTAGCGCATAAAAAAAAGGAAGTGGGAGTCTTGTAATCGGAGCAATTGTCTGCAATAAAATAGAGAGCAGTATCAAACTGGTTATGTCTTCAATAACTGTTGCTGAGACAATTGTTTTACCCACTTTACTTTCAAGAAGGTGGTGTGATTGTAATGAGGGGATAATAACAGCAACAGAAGATGAGATGAAAATAGTGCCGAGGAGCAATTGTGTTGCAAATGGAAAACCAAAAAGCCATCCAATACCAATACCAACAAGAAGTGGGATACCTCCATTAAGAAGCGCAACAGTGCTTATCTGGCGCTTTAATCCCTTGAAACTTGAGAGTCGTGTCTCAAGACCCGCCATAAACATAAGAAAAACTAAACCAATTTCTGCAAAAAAATCAATAGTTGGACTTGGGGTAAAAACATCTAATCCAAATGGACCGATGATGATGCCACCGAGAATGAGAGTTACTACCCAGGGTACATTCAAACGGCGGAAGAGTTCTGAAAAGAACACACCAGCAAAAAGAACTATAAAGAAGGGAAGTAGTTGAGGCATGATGTTCTTTAAAGTATAACG
>CBDUNJ010000100.1:0-1918 GCA_965368565.1 uncultured bacterium | reverse complement strand
GAGCTCTTGTATTGCATCCCTAGTGGTATACTTGAAGACACTAGAGGGTTATGGTACCAAAGCATCGAAACACTCCACCAAGAAAGTCGCGTTTGATGCTCGGTGCACATATCTCTAATTCGTTCCACTCATAAGAGCTATGGCACAAGATATTCAAACTTCATTTATACCGAAGAAGCCGATTGAGGAAACCGGTCCGAAACGTCGTACTTCAGGCACGGGTGTTATCACACTCATTGCCTTTATTGTGTTTATACTTTCCCTTGCTGCAACAGGTGGTTCCTTTTTGTACGAACGTTTTTTGGTAAATGCAATTGAGCAAAAAGGACAAGACTTAGAGCGTGCTCGTGCACAATTTGAACCAGAGACAATTGAAGAATTATCCCGAATGGATGAGAAACTTCAGGAAGGACAACGGATTCTTTCAAATCACACAGCACTTTCGTCATTGTTTGACCTTCTTGAAGAGTTAACACTTAAGAGTGTGCGTTTTACGAGTCTTTCTCTTGAACAAGGAGTGGGGGGAACAACAGTGAGTCTTGCAGGTGTTGCACAAAGTTTTGGATCGGTTGCTCTTCAGTCGGATGTGTTTGGTGAGAATCGTCACATACGGGACACTATTTTTTCTGAAGTGAATGTCAATACAGTAGGTTCCGTCAGCTTTAATGTGTCATTTACTCTGGAACCCGGATATTTTACCTATGAAGCAGATTTAGCTCGAAATCAATAATATGCGTGCACTTACCCCAATTATTTTGATACTGCTTTCCGGATTACTGCTTATAGGATATGTAGATCCTACCTATGCAAAAATTCGTGACCTTGCTGAACAGCAGGCTGAATTTGATGATGCTCTTGATCGTTCAAAGGAACTTATTAATGTTCGAGATGAGCTTATTTCAAGACGAAATACATTTACAGAAAATGACCGACGCCGTCTTGATGTAATGCTTCCAAACAATGTTGATAACGTTCGTCTTATAATGGATATTGATAGCATTGCAGCGAGGTACGGTATGTCTATTCAGGGGGTGAGTGTTTCTGAAGCAGGCACGCGCTCGGATGAAGGCATTGGCCCTGATGGTAGTGCAATTGGTTCAATTGAATTGCGCTTTAGTGTAAGTACTGAATATGAAGATTTCATCGCTTTTCTAGAAGACCTTGAGCGCAGCCTCCGTCTTGTAGATGTACACTCTATTTCCTTTACCTCTGGTGTTGCGGACTTTAATAATTATGCAGTTGGTATTAGGACATACTGGCTACGTTAATAGATATAGAAATGGATTTTTTTAAAGAAAACAAAACAATGTGGATCGGAATCGCTGTTATGGTGGCGGTGTTTGGTATCTATATTGGATTTTTTCGTGGTGAAGGATCAAGTGACTCACTCCTCACTTCGCAATCAGCTGTTTCTGGCACAGAAGCTGGTGGTGATTTAGTCGCTATTCTATTGGAACTTCGCTCTCTTGAGCTGGATCCTGCTATCTTTTCAAGCAGTTCATTTCAGGCACTCCAAGACTTTAGTGTGGAACTTGTTCCTGAACCAACAGGTAGACGAAACCCATTTGCTCCAATAGGTGCTGCAGAAGATTTTGAGAACACTGATACGCTTGACCAGCTTCTTGAAGAGGATTTCAGTGACTTGGAGAATCTTGATATCTAAAGGTTCGTGTTCTTTGAGGTATTTCTGTTGATGAGGGTTTTCTAACATCTTATTTGAATGAGTTTTCTTGATATTTTAGTCAAAAAAAATACAATCACGCCTGCAGACCTTGCAGAAGCACGTTCTGAAGCATCTTCTGGAGAGGTTTCTATTGAGACAGCACTTCAAAAGAGAGGTGTTGGTGCTTCTGATGTCCTCGCTGCAAAGGAAGAATATTTTGGTGTTCCTTCTCGCACTGTGCCGAGTTCTCAAATA
>CBDUNJ010000099.1:0-1932 GCA_965368565.1 uncultured bacterium | reverse complement strand
TAGGTGGCACTATTACCACAAGCGGATGGCTTAACATAACAAATCTTCTTCTTGTAGTACTTGTACTCCTCAGACTCCAACGTTAAACATCTAAACCAAGAATGTTGTCGCCACCCTTCTCTACTGAAGGGTGGCGATTTCTATATACAGTATAAACATATATCACAACGCCCATATACACTCCAATCATAACCCACCAAGGAAATGGTGGTAGTGTGAGTGCGGCTCCTGGTAAACTGGCGACGAATTCTGCAACTCCGACAACATATGCAAGAAGTCCATATGTTATAAAACCAAGAGGGGTGGCGAGTATCAGAGCAACACTTCCCACTACACCTGTAAAAAACCCCGTCCCCATTGCAATTGGTATGACTGGTAATACAAGCACATTAGCAATAACCCCAACAACAGAAAGTTCTCCTATTTTATATGCAATCAATGGGGCAACAGCTATTTGTGCTGAAACCGTAGCAGAGACAAGCCCTCTCAATTCATACTTTTCTGGAATACTAGTGAGTTTTTCTTCAACAACTGGGGCAATGAAGATGAGTCCAAGTGTAGCAAGAACACTCAACTGAAAAGATAAATCAAATATAAAAACGTAGGGATTGTACAACACCATACATATTGCAGCGACAGAAAGTGCTCGCATAATGTTGTATCTATTAGCGGTGCTCCGTGCAAGTAATGCTAACAGTGCCATAATGCTCGCTCGAGTTGTTGTTGCTGAAGCACCCGTCATAATTGCAAACAGCACAATACCAAGAGCTCCTGTGCCTATCCGCAAGCGTTCAGGCAACCTGTTCGCTATTCGCATAAACCAATCAGCTGCAATAGCGACATTAAAACCAGACAAAACCACAATGTGTATTAAACCAGATCTCCTAAATGCCTCTAGGAGCGCTGCGCCAAGCGCATCTTCTACTCCAAACACAATACCGCCAACAAGAGCGGATTCTGGTTCGGGAATGATACGTGCAATAACATAAAGCAGTGCGTGTTTTATAGCAAAAAGTCTTTCTTTCAACCAAAACCCCTCTCCCTCAGCTAACACCTCTGCACGAGAACGAGTAAGGGTAAAAAAGATGCCGTCTTTTTCTAAAAAAGTGTCGTAGGCGAACATTCTTCCGTTTTCTGTTTGAAACGGTTCGGGTTTCTGTAACTGTCCTTCTAAGTAAATTCTATCTCCATACCGATACGTTTCACCAAATGATACTGTGGTAACAATATTCGCTGTGTCTTCTAGTGCAACTCCTTCAAAGACATCAGCAGCAACCCATAGTCGAATACCGTTTTCGCGTTGTTCTGGTTCTTGATACAATACCCCTTCAAAGGCAACCACAGTATCTTTATATTCTTCAATGAGCATGTGTGGCTCATTTTTTGCAATTTCAAATCTAAAGATACCCAGTGCCACACCACACAGTATTACCGAACCGACAACAAAAGCCCTCTTTTCTTTACTAAGGATTGCAAGAAGTATAAGTCCCCCGCCGATAACAAAACATACGGCCACAACATACGTATTAAGCGCAAAAAAAGAGCGCAGTGTTACGCCCATCAGAAACCCGCTTATACCCGCATAAAAATACATACCTAATTACCTCTATCCATTGCCTCATTTGCTAATGCGTCAGCTCGCGCATTATCTGCTCGTCGAACGTGAACAAATACACTCTTTGGAAATTGAACACGAAGATTCCATACCCGAATAAAAAACGGATGCAATGTCTCCTCTTTTACCTGATACTCACCATTGAGTTGCTTCACAATAAGCTCACTGTCCATACGTATCTCAATACGAGCAGTCTTCTGTGCTGCTTTTGGGATATGCTTCTTTAATTCAGCAAGGGCCTCAATAAGAGCCGTATACTCCGCAGCGTTATTTGTAGCTTTACCAATGTAGTGTGACCCTTCTTTAAGAGTTGCTCC
>CBDUNJ010000098.1:0-1960 GCA_965368565.1 uncultured bacterium | reverse complement strand
CGAGCTTGCTGCCAAGTGGCTAGCTCTCCTTCAATGGCATCCTCCCACGACAAGGAGCTCTCGCTGACGACCTCCGTGCTCGCACTTGTCTCCCAAGCAACATCCTCCGCGAAGTCACACGCGTCGGCAGGGGTGAGGGCTGGGACCTGCTCGACAAAGTCCAAGACAGCTCGCACAGTGTACATTCGTGCGGTGGGGTGGGGTGTCTCCCGACACCATTGGTCAAGACCGGAGCTCGAGTCGCTCAGATCTTCCATGTGGATAGTTGAAAAAGTGAGGAAGGTTTATTCACACCACGCCTCCGGGTATCTTATCTTCGCACCACAATACACCAAACAAATCAAACCCAAACAACTCATTGCACGCAAGTAGTTAAGGTCTTCCTCAAGGGTTTCACATCTCTGTGTCATCACGGTGAGTGCCTCTTTGAGGCTAGCGATATCTGGCTGGCCAGCTTCTTCATCCATGTCAAAAGAAAAAGTGTCTTTACTTTTCCTGACAGCTACAAGACTCAAGGTTCACCATACAGTAAAGGATGGTGTCGTCCGAAAGAGCGCCTCGAAGGGCCTCCAGCTCTCGCCCATGGACATAGGTGAGCAAAGCCTTCTGAGCGTCGACGAGCTTTTTCAGAAACACCTTCAGCCCAATCCCAATCTGAGTGTGATGAGCGCAGTTGGAAGAGAGAACACCGTATTGCACAGCATCGTCAACAACTTCTCTCAGTTCGGCAATTTGGGTGACCAGGGTTTCTTTACGAGTGTTCATTTTCTTAGAGAAAAGGAGTTGAATTGTGAGGGAGAAGAAAAAGTCTAGCGAAGCACAAGAGAGACGAGCTCGCTTTCCAAGCAAGAGTCTTGCTCAAACTCTACCGTAGGGTCCTTGCTTTCCTTTTGCCTAATATGAGCTCCGAACACACAGCCAAAAGGCACGCCTTTCCCGTGCACCATGAGGACACCTTTGTCTCCTCGGACAGGATATCGTTTAGGTTCTGCTCCATATCTCTGCAGCTTTCGCAAAAGGTCTTCTGCGGCTAGCCAATCATAGCAGACGACGGAAGCAGAAAAAAGACCTCCGTGGAGAGAGGGAACCACGGTTCTGGTGTAGGTAAAGTTCACTTCCCAGTAAGAGTGCATGTGTCAAATTGTGAGATGAGCGACTATTCGGACAGGTTCACGAAGCGGGTCAAGACGAGTGGAGACCTGCAGATCACAGCTGGGAGTGATGTTTGCATAGAGCCTGAGGGCGAGCTGAATGTGAGCAGTGGCAAAGACTTGAACCTGTCAAGTGCCGGCAACATGACGTTTTCAGACGCTGACTCCTCAGCCACACTCCGACAGATGGTGAATGAGACAGTGCATGCTGAGTATGTGATGAGGGGGCAAGTGAGCGCCAGTGGAATCAACCGGTATCTGGACGTGTTTGAACAAACGTTTGTGGGCACGTCTGACGAAGACTACGTTGAAATAGCGCTTTTCTTTCTGGTGCAAGACACCACTGGAGGCGACGCACTTGACGTACGCTACAAACTGCAGTTAGACACAAACGACGGCGGGTATGTGGAGGCAGACACAATTGCCTTTACGCTGAATGGGGTGACAGCCGCCTACTCCGTTCCCGTCACCTTCAAGTACACGATCGCCCTCGGAACAGACACGGTCAAGACTCGACTGGTTCAATCAACAGCACCCACTGGGGTAATTTTGAATTCTGCTTCTTTCTTCTCGTTGAAGCACGTGACCAAGCACCACCCTTACACGCTGTATGGAGGAGGATCCTGGCAGAGTGTCTAAGTTTAGACGACAGAAATATACGTCCCGCTTTCTTCTTGAGCTTCGGAACCGCGCTTTCTTCGGGTCAAGAAGAACGCGAGCGCTGCGCAATCCAGAACACACAAGCCTACCGTAACAAGGAGTTGACACTCGATAGAAGCCATGAGTCAAAGGAAAAGTGGCTTTACTGG
>CBDUNJ010000097.1:0-2030 GCA_965368565.1 uncultured bacterium | reverse complement strand
TCGTATTGGTCTCGCATCTCTTCTTGCACCTTTTTGATCATTTCATTTTTTGGTCCACCTTCAAAACCGGTCCCGGCAGGGATCAAACGGCCGATGATGACATTTTCCTTTAGTCCGACAAGCATATCTTCCGCTCCTCGTACTGCATTTTGAATAAGTACTCGACTTGTGTTTTGGAATGACGCGGCTGACAAAAAGCTCTTACGCGTCAGTGACACATTCGTAATACCTAATACTAATGGGCTTGCTTCTGCCTTCTCTTTTCCTTCTTCCTCCATTTTTCGATTCGCACGTACCAGTTCTGCTTGTTCAATGATAGTTCCTTCGGTCAGTGTTGTATCACCACTATGTGCAACCTTTACTCGAGAGAACATCTGCTTGATGATAATTTCAATATGTTTTCGTGACACTGCTGCACCTTGCAACTCATAAATTTTTCCAATTTCACTAATGATATATTCTTGAGCTCGCTCTTGTCCTGCAAACTTAAAGAGCTTTGTAAGATCAGCTGATCCATCAGTAAGAAGTTCACCTTTCTTTACTTCCGCACCCTTCTTTACCAATGGCATACGACGATAGTGTACTGTGTATTCAATAGTATCCTTTCCTTTCTTTTTACTATCAACGTCAGGGAGTATTATGATAGTTTTTTCGCGTCCTTCTTCAGTAATCTCGCTTACAGTACCATTTACTTCAGAAATAACAGCTGCGTTTTTAGGAGGACGTCGTTCGAAGATTTCTTCTACACGTGGCAAACCTGCAACAATGTCACCACCAACTGCGGCAGTACCACCAGCGTGGAATGTACGCATAGTAAGCTGTGTTGCAGGTTCACCAATAGATTGTGCAGCAACTGTTCCTACAGCTTCTCCGAGTCCAACAGGGTTACCAGTACCCATATCAGATCCATAACATTTTACACATACACCGCGGAGCGATTCACAAGTCATTGGAGATCGTACCAAGACGCTTGTGATACCTTCTGCTTCAATACCTTGTGCAACTTCTTTTGTTATGTAGTCATTACGTCGGTACAAAACTTCTTTTTTGCTGTCATAGACTGTATCAGCAAGGAATCGTCCAAGGATATTTTTTGAAATAGGAACTTCTATACCAGCTAGGTTCTCAGCATGAATAGTGATGCCATCTTTTGTACCACAATCTTCTTCATTAACAATAACATCTTGAGACACATCAAAGAGACGACGAGTAAGGTAACCAGACTGAGCTGTGTTCAAGGCAGTGTCACCAAGACCTTTTCGTGAACCGTGTGTACCGATAAAGTACTCAAGTGGCGTAAGACCTTCTTTACTTGATGAGAGGATTGGAAGTTCAACAGTACGTCCCTTAGAACCAGCAATAAGACCTTTCATACCTGCCATATTGGTAATCTGTCCAAGATTACCTCGAGCACCAGACTTCCACATACTGAACATTGAGCCATTTTGATCAAGCGTTTCAGCAACTTCTTGTTCCATTTGTACACGAACACCGTGCCAAATTTCAATATTTTTACGGAATCGTTCTTCTTCTGTGTAGAGACCCTCTTCAAATTGTCCATCAATTTCTTCTACTTTTCCACGCGCTTCATTAATAAGCGCTTCTTTCTTGAGAGGAACAATAACATCATCAAGACCAAAGGTTGTTCCTGAGTAAGTTGAGTACTTGAATCCAAAGTTTTTGATTTTATCAAGGACTTTTGCCACACGCTCATGATCGTATCGTTCAATAATATCGTGGACAACAGCAGACATTTCCCCTTTTGTTATCTCTCCATTGATATATGGGTAGTCACTAGGAAGTGTGCTGTTAAAGAGGAGGCGTCCAACAGATGTCTCAAAGAGCTCACCTTGTGCAATGTGCTGATATTTTTCTGTGTCAGTTGGTAGTACTTTAATTTTTGCTCGTATATCAATAACACCAAAGTCATATGCTGCAATTGCATCATTTGGGTTCGCAAAATACTTATCTTCACCTTTTGCACCAGGAATAATTCGTGTCATCCAGTAACAACCAAGAATAATGTCTTG
>CBDUNJ010000096.1:0-2063 GCA_965368565.1 uncultured bacterium | reverse complement strand
TATCGACCCAAACCTGGGAATCAGATCCTCCCAACTGAAAGGAGTTGTATCACCAGTGATATGTGGACTCAAAATCAAACGTTCCTCTTGTAACCACTCCTCCACATCCTCACGGCCGAAGTGCTGTTCTTCAGCGAAGCGGTTGCGAACAAACGATTCACGCAATTCTTCGTACGACTTTTCAAACAAGTCATTCATACCAGCCTCCTACAGCTGTCGTGGAGATTTCCTAGGTCTCCACTATGGTAACGAACAATCGACCCACAATAGGTCGACTTCCCCACTCAACTTACTCTCTGAAATCTTTTAAGTCAAATTACACACAATATCAATCCTGTATTTTTGAAATTTGAATTTTGTTTCGAGTTTCGTGCTTAGGATTTCGGATTTGAGTTTTCTTTTATATAAAAGAAAACTCCCTAAATACCTCTTCATATAAACCAACAATTCGTCGTGCTTCGCGTTTGGTGAGTACAAAATCTGATCCTTCGTGAGCGATTACATTGCGCACCTTATGTGCCTCCCATGCTTTTTCTAGGGTAAGAAAATCACTTTCCTCAACCTGCTTCAATTGCTCACCGATAGCCTCGCCCCGATACTGTAATTGATTCAACAAGTCTCCCAACATAATATCTGCCTCCATAATGGCATACCGCCAATCATTTGGATTCTCAGTTGCAAGGTGTTCGGTGACAGATTCCCAACGTTCATTATGCACACTCTCACCCTGCCCCACTCCGTCAGGAATAGAACCAAGCTCTTCTGCCTCCATATGTCGTACGCGATTAATGCCTAAAAAGGAGTACACGATTCCTGCAACTGCAGCAAATGCAATAAAAAAACCAATACCCTGCAACAACGCAAGATTATTTGAAAACCGCTCCATAATTCCACTACCTGCTGATGCGTAATCACCAGATAAAAGAAAAGCGAAAAAGTCGTATATTAGTTGAAAAAGATATTCAATGTTAAGAGATGGCATTGCTTCTATAGTATACCGTCTTACCTACTCACCAAGAAATGATTTACCCCCACATCAATTGCGACGTAACTCCTGCGTGTTTCCACAAAAAGATATTTGTACTGAAAATACACCACCATGCGCTATCTCCGCCCCTTATTCTCCATCCGCAAAAAACACAACGTCGCGATTGGTGTGGGGGTTTACCCACACACCGCACTACTCTATTTCACCCAAGAAATTTTTTCCAACCTCAAATAGTCTGCTCTCGCCATTATGTGGCCCAAGTATTTGAAGACCGAGTGGTAAACCATTACTGTCACCAGACGGCACAGAAAGTCCTGGTATGCCGGCAATATTTGCAGGAACGGTAAAAATATCTGAAAGGTACATCTGCAAAGGATCCTGACTTTTTTCACCAATGGTGAATGCCGGAGATGGTGTTGTTGGCGTAACAATCACATCAACACCGGTAAACGCATCTGCAAATGTTTTCGTGATACGGTCACGTACTGCTGTAGCCTTGCCATAATAAGCATCATAATATCCCGCGGACAAGACATACGTTCCCAAAATAATACGCCGCCGCGTCTCAAGTCCAAATCCTTCTCCGCGCGTCTTCACATAGTCTTCTAACAAGTCATCTCCTGCTATACGTGGTCCATACTTTACCCCATCAAAACGAGCGAGATTTGACGACGCCTCTGCTGGCATCAAGATATAGTACACAGCAAGAGAATGCTCAATGTGCGGCAATTCTATGTCAACAATTTCATACCCAAATGATTTCAAATTTTCAAGCGACTCATTAAAATTTTTCAATACCACATCATCAATACCCTCTCGTTCAATCAACTTCCGTGGTACTCCAATCTTTTTTACTTTCAACTCTTTACTTTCAACTTCATATGATGTTGCATCCTTTTCATCCCTCCCCTTTATTGCATTAAAAAGTATTTCTGTATCAGCTACTGTTTTTGCGAAAGGTCCAATTACATCAAGTGATGAAGCAAGAGCAATCAAACCAGAACGAGACACGCTCCCATAGGTTGGCTTCAACCCAACAACACCACAGAAGCTCGCCGGCTGACGAATAGAGCCT
>CBDUNJ010000095.1:0-2139 GCA_965368565.1 uncultured bacterium | reverse complement strand
AGATACCGCCAATGGTTTCCTTCAGGATCAGTATAAAATGCAAGACTGTTTGGGCCTCGCAAACCCGTGAGGTAGGTATGTTTTGTCTCAAATTGTTTTGTTTCTTCATTAAAATTTTCAAGAACAAAAACCCTCCCTTTATGTGAGAGTTTGTAATCAACAAGATCGGGAACAAAAAGACGCCCATCGGGGCTCATTGCCATAAAACGCGCCTTACCTAATCCCTCTGCCGCCACTGCAAGCTGGAATGGTTCAGCAATTTGGAATGTCGCTTCTGTCCCATCGACGAGTGTGATACTGACTGGAGCACGTGTGATGTCTGCCGGCTCGGTGTCAACAACAACCTCATTGTTCTTTTCATTTTCTATCTCTATGACGGGCTGTGTTGTTGCGACATTGTTCAAATCAAAATAGACAACAGTCGCAATCGGTGCAACAAACGCCAACGTGCCAACAACTATGGTGCCAAATATAAGTTTTGAAGACATTAAAAATAGAATAGCATAAAATATAAAAGAGCGTGCAACCAAAGGTTGCACGCTCGAAAAATCACCCATCTTCCTTTTGTTTTTTGATGAGAACGACAGGGTCATCAACGTACACTGGACCACCAGAAACGACTCGACACGTCACACCCCCACGCCATTCAGGCTTGAGTGCCGCTTGGAGGCCAGGGTGGAGTTCGTCCATTCGGACACACGGTTTCGTTTCCCCAGTAATCTGAAGTGTTACTTGAGAACCGATTTGCAGAAAATCGTCCACATTATCGCTCGAAAACTCAATACCGCAAACGAGCAAATTTGCACGACGAGTGACCCAACCAAGATCAGCATCAAGCTCCTTGCACACTTTTTTCCATGCATCCAAAGAAAGCACAGTGATTTGTCGAAGTTTCCCCTTCTTACCACTTGCTTTTTCACTCCGAAAATCACGAGCAAGTCCAGAGTGTGTTGTGATGTCACAAACTCCCGGCATCTCCATTTTCCCCCTGGATTTATCTCTAGTTGCAATACTTACAAGATGCATACTGTCTCCTTTCAGGTGCTATGCATATCAATGTGACCACAGTCCAAACATTTTACACTTTCAATACCCATCTCCCCACAAACTGTAGTGTTGAGGTGCTCACAGGCCTTCCTGAGTTTTTTGAGTTGTTTATTTAACCCACTAATATCTCTTTCAAGAGATTCTCTAAGTGCGCAAATATTAGCTTGACGCATAAACCTACTCCTTTTGTTTTTAAAGAACCTTTAGTAGAAAGTAGCTTTTTGAGAAGGTGTTGTCAAATGAAAAGACGTACAGTTTCCCGTACGCCTGATAGAAAATCTTAGACTATCTCTCTCCGGAAGGACACCTGATGAATCCAGTTGGCTGGTTACAACTGGGAGAAACTCTCTCGTGATCCTCCTTGATGAGACAGACAACCGACATGACATCTGCACCCTTCTCGAAATTTACTTCCCCACTCTTCTGACACTTTTCACATTCCCATTTTTGACTAGACATTTCTTCCTCCTTCCAAGGAACATTTATATAGACAATAGCCTATTGCATTAGTGGTGTCAAATTTTGGAAATTTATATCTGTAGTCATCATTCATAAAGTCTTTCACCTTGTGGCCACAAGTATTTTGTGTGCCGTCGCACACAAAATCTCGCGATCCCGCCTCGTGGTTCCATCTGCTGATGGAACATTACTGCGGCTTCAACCAAACGCACAAAACCTGCATTTCTGCAGGTTTTGTGCTTTTGGTGGGCATCATCTCCAGGAGTTGGCACCAAATAGAACAATGGGTATTTGAAGCATCTGCTTTATTAAAAGCCAGGAGAAACGCTGTAATTTAAAGTATTATTAACCACACGAGAAGAATTAAATCAGTAGGATAACTTTCTGAAATGCTGGCAGGAAAGTTGCTATACTAATTAGTAACTAATTAGCAAGCTTTCTTAGGTGTCGAACGCTTGTGACGAGAAACTGAGACTGTTTTCGGTCCTGGCTTCTTGTCAGTGCGCACTCGACGAGTTTTGCATTTCGACATAACCCGTGTGATGTTAGAGCTAGTAAATTAGGGGCTTCGACCTTTCCGCGCCCCGAGTCAATACTCATAAAAGTACTGACCAGGGGGGAGAAGGTGAAGTA
>CBDUNJ010000094.1:0-2145 GCA_965368565.1 uncultured bacterium | reverse complement strand
CTCTTTCACTAACATATTGTGAACAGTGTCAGATGGCTGTGCACCATTTTCTATCCAGTAGGTAATACGCTCTGCATTAAGCGAACGTTCTTTTGATTTTGGATTATAAAAACCTACCTGCTCAACAGATTTATTGCTGGTGATGCTTTGTGCAGAATCAACAACAACAACCCGAAATGCGGGGTCATTTTTTCGTCCAACTCTCTGTAGTCGTATTTTTAACATTGCGAAAAGATAGTAGCAGAAAGTTCTCTCTCTGGCAAGACGTCTCTGCATCTGTTACAGTACATTCTGCATGAACACAACAACACAAAACACACAGACCGTTGAAGGCCCTATCCAAACAACCGGTTCAGGATTCGGCTTTGTCGCACAAGATGACACCGGAGATCTAGACGATATCCGAATTGAACCAGGTAATTTAAATACAGCATTGCATCGAGATACCGTTAGAGTATCTATACTCAAAAACTTGAAAGACGACCAGCCAGTTGGTGAAGTTCTTGAAGTACTTGAACGTCACCGCACTATGTTTGTTGGCACAATAGATGTAGAGAATGGTAAAACATACTTCGTTCCTGACGACAAGCGAGCCTATGTGGATTTTACTGTTGTTGGAGCCCCAGAAGAAGCAACCCCTGGTATGAAAGTATTTGTGGAACTTCTTTCTTGGGATGATCCGAAAAAACTTCCAGAAGTTCGTGTGAAAAAAGTACTTGGACCAAAAGGCGAACATGAGGTGGAGATGCAATCAATTCTTTTAGAGAAAGGTATTGATTCCGAGTTCCCAAAAAAAGTTGAAGATGAAGCCCGTGCAATCAAAGAGAAAAGCACACCTATTTCTGAGGCCGAGATAGCAAAACGTCGTGATATGCGACACGCGCTCACTTGTACCATTGACCCAGAAGACGCAAAAGATTTCGACGACGCCATCTCGTTTATAAAGAAAGATGACGGCACCTACGAAATTGGTATCCACATTGCTGACGTATCTCACTATGTACAACCAGGAACAGCGCTTGATCTAGAGGCGCGTGATCGTGGGTATTCAACATACTTAGTGGATAGAACAATTCCTATGTTGCCAGAGATTCTCTCAAATGACCTCTGTTCGCTTAATCCAAATGAGGATAAACTTGCCTATTCTGCTATTTTTATTATCAACGATGCTGCACAAATACAGGACCGTTGGTTTGGTAGAACAATCATCCACTCAGATACACGTTTTTCATATGAAGATGCACAACGTGTTATAGATGGCGAACTCACCAATGACACCTTCGTTGAACCACTTACTACACTCAATACACTCGCAAAAAAACTACAGAAAAAAAATGCTGCGGATGGTGCTGTTGATTTTGGTCAAGATGAAGTGAAGTTTGACCTAGATGATACCGGTAAGCCTATTCGCATCTATACAAAAGAACGACTTGATACACACAAGCTTGTTGAACAATTTATGCTTCTTGCAAACAGGAATGTGGCCCACTACATTTTTGATGAGCATGGTAAAAAAAACGTGCAACGAGCATTTCTCTACCGTGTCCACGATACACCTGACCCAGAAAAACTTGCCGACCTCTCTATCTTTTTGAAGGCTTTGGGATACGAATTTGATCACTCTGTGGAAGGTGGTATTACCGGGAAAGATCTTAACGAATTATTCGTAAAGGTAGAGGGCACTCCCGAAGAGGACCTCATAAAAACGGTTGCCATTCGAACAATGCAAAAGGCTGCCTATTCAACAAAGAACCTTGGTCACTTTGGACTTGGTTTTGAACACTACACACACTTTACTTCACCAATCCGTCGCTATGCTGACCTTGTTGTACACCGACTCCTTGAGCGACACTTGCAAGGCGAAAAAGTGGCACAGGATGAGTTCACTTATTTTGAACAACTTGGCTTTGATTTGTCTAAAAAAGAAATTGGTACACAAGAAGCACAGCGTGATTCTATTAAGTATAAGCAGGTTGAATATATGTCCGGGCACATTGGCGAGACATTTGAAGGAGTTATCACTGGCGTTTCTAAATGGGGTCTTTTTGTAGAGGAAACAACCACACACGCTGAAGGACTAATTCGCCTAAGTTCAATGAACGATGACTTCTACTCACTTGATGAAAAGAAATACCGCATCGTTGG
>CBDUNJ010000093.1:0-2156 GCA_965368565.1 uncultured bacterium | reverse complement strand
TTCGGATATAGAAACGAAGACGTTTCTATATCTCTCACTCTACGTCACTGATAAGTTTTCTTCGATGTGTCGAAGGAAATAGGAATTTAATGGATTTAGTACTAAAAAACCACAGTCAATGAGTTGTTGAAACAACCCCTACCAATATCAACATTAAAAAGAGACCGGTTCGCTGCGCGAATCGGCCTCTGGAATTCTGTCTCCCCCTCGCCTAGTGCTAGACGAGACGGATCTTGAGCGACGCTTGCATCCGTCTGTGTTCCCCCGATCTAGAGACGAGTCTGGGGGTACCCTCACCGATTACCCCATGCCGTTCACGCATTCTCTCAAAAGCGCTCTTGGTGGGGCCCGGTTTCTCACCCTCGTTCTCAAAGTTCATCTCTCTGTCGGGAAGACTACACGGTATACCGTCACAATTCCAAGATCCCATACTCTCACTCACTTTCTTTCACTTTTTCGTTTCTGTTCCCTGTCTGGGTGCCTAGCCCAGCGACTTGAAGACTCTTCCTCCCTTTCATAAAAAGAACACTGCAGTTTCTTACTATACAAGAAATAAAAAAATACGCAAGAGGAGTTGCATTTATACTCAAAATTCTTATACTGCACACAGACGAACTTTCAAGGAGACCTGTGAGAAATCTTCTGAAACAGCAACAACGACGTCGACGAGTGTGTCCCTGTTCTGCTTCCAAGAAGAAGGATCAAAATGAGCCGAAGCCAGATCCTCAAGCACAAAAAGAGCTTGAAGATATCCTTCGCCGTTGGAAAGAGAGTGCACAGTGAAGCAAAATAATGCTCAACAGCACCGGACAAGGTGAAGGCAGAGCGACGTAAACGAGCCTCAGTGAAGGCAAAAATGACTCGGCTCTTTATGCACACACTGCACACGTTTCCCTCTGGGAAACAGTGTAGAGAGCGGTAGAAACTCAAAAAACCGCGCAAACACCGATCCGTTACGCATTTCGCGTAACGGATTTTCTTTTACAGTAGCCAATATGGTGAAGTGTCCTGTGTATAAGCTGTGGAATACATATGTATAAAGACTGTATAACCCTATGAAAAGATTGGGATAACTTGTGTACAAAAAGCGTCATAAATGACGCTTTTTGTACGACTTAAGCTAATGCACTAATTTAACACTCACCTTCAATACACCCTTCTCCTGAACTAAGAGGTGCTGTATCATTTGTGCCGTAATAACCAATCGCAAGTGTGAATGCAAAGCTCACAAGAAGTATGCCCAGAAAACCGAGTGTGAACTTGAGGAATGTTTTGTTGAAAAGCTGTTGCATACACTAAAAATACTCCAAAATTTTATATAAAAACACCCATTTACTGTTCGGTTTTTTCTATTTCCCTAAGAGCCTGTTCCATCTGAAGAAGTGTTTCATTACCAGGATTTTTCTTAAGCCCTTCTGAAACCAAATTTGTTGCTGCGGAAGTGTCTGTTTTATACCCATAAAGTGTGTAGAGAGCAAATAACTGCTGATATGCATGAATATTATTTGGATTAAAGGCAATTGATGTTTTAAAATTTGCCTCCGCTTTTGGATAATCTTTCAAGAAATTAAGGTATAGATCCCCCAAATTATCAAAAGGTATCGTTGATTTTGGATACAATTTTGCTACATACCCCCAATCTTCTGCAGCTCCCATATAATCACCTGCTGCCTTACGAAGAATCCCAGACTCTATCCATGCAGAAAAATTGGTTGTATCGCTAGCAAAAATGACTTGAAGATCGTCAAATTTTTTCTCTAAAAGAACCTGTATCTCCTTTGCAACATTCTCATCAAACATAAGTTTTCGAGTAAAATCAGGTGCTTGTACTGTCGATGTTTCTTCTTCAGTTACAATCCCATTACCATCAATACTGACACCTGAAATAGGTGGTGAGCTATTTAGATAATCCGTATTTAAATCAACTACGGATGTTGTGTATATGTGGATGACACCTATTACAGCAAGGAAAACACCGATGCTACCAAATATATAATAGCGTGATTTTTTTTTTATGTGACCCAATATAACGTTCATAAAATGAATTATATCATATACTAAATAATACAAAAACCCCCTCAAGGAGGGGGTTTTTGTTGGCTATTAGCCCTAAATCATATCGGGGTATTCAATCCGCTAGGATTAAAGACCGATTG
>CBDUNJ010000092.1:0-2156 GCA_965368565.1 uncultured bacterium | reverse complement strand
CAGGTGTAAAAGGCACGGTGCTCCGTGGACCTATATGTCCTGTCATGCAATACCCGCCAAACCCACAATGTGATGACAGGCCGTATCACACAACAGTGCATCTGTTGAGAGACAATAAAAAATTTGCTTCTATACAAACAAATGAGACTGGCGAGTATGTATTTATGGCGCCACCTGGCGAGTATGTTCTCTCTGCGGTGAGTGGTGAACCATTTCCACGGTGTGAAGATGAAGTAGTTATTATTGAATCTGACGTGGTTACAACAGTAGCTATTTCTTGTGACACGGGCATTCGGTAGAAAATCACGGTGGTAAAGTAAGAAAAGGCGCACCGTAGTCGGTGCGCCTTTTATTAGGGAGGTGTGACTAATGTTGCCTTGGTGCCTTTTTTGTTGTAATGTGCGGATAGATTGAAAATCTACCCAGATGGGTAGTCAGGTGGCAATAAAGCCATCTGGTTTCCAGAAGGAGACGTAGTATGAAAAAAGTGAGCATCAATGAGCGTCGTTTGTGGATCATTCGAGCACTTATGAGGCTGGGTGAAGTCATTGCCTCTGAGGCTTTGACGTCGCATTTCAGACACTTTACTGGACTTGATTTCAAAATGTTTGAGGATGCATCCAACTCGCTTCGTGTGTATCAGTGTAAGTTTTCTCTGGTATTCGGACGAGGTGTTGATAGGGTCTGTATGGAAGGGGTTTTGAGTATCTCTGACATACGTGCTAGCCAGGATGACAGAGTTGGGAGTGGTAAGGTATATCACTCTGGCGAAAACCCTCGAACAAAGGCAACATGTTTCCAAGTAATACAAACTTCCGCTAACGATCTGAAAATCGTGTTGGATCAGAAATGATTCAAGCCGTCCTACTTCATCAGGAGTAGGGCGTTTTCTTTTTACGACAAGATCAGATGATATCATACTGATGTTCTAATGTTCTCAAGAACATTAGAACATCAGTATTTGAATAATACTACTAACAATAATGTATGTGTCTTTTTCTTACGCCACTTTCTCCTTTTCACTTTCTCCTTTATACTCTTCTTTGTGGATCCGGTGGTAGAAAATGATGTGTGCAACACTGTCGGAATACCATATATGAGCTATTACCAGTTATTGTGATGTATGCTGAGGAGGGTGTATGTTAGCACTCAAAGAAGTAACATTATTTCTCACTACCGGATGGAACCAGAAATTCTCAACATTGTAAAAGTCTTTGGACCCGCAGCTGTGGGTTTCTTTGTGGGTATTGGCATTACACCAGTTGTTGCTAATTTTTTGTATACACATAAGTTGTGGAAAAAGAAAAGTGTTTCTGTTTCTACTGATGGACACGCAACACCCATTACCGCAAAACTGCACAATGATGAAGAGCGAAAGACACCACGTATGGGTGGTGTGATTGTGTGGGCAAGTGCGCTTATTACGGTATTACTCTTTTGGCTCGGTGCCATCATTGATGGTCCGCTGTTGGAAAAGCTCAATTTTCTTTCTCGTAATCAAACGTGGCTCCCGCTCTTCACGCTTGTTGTCGGAGGCATCATTGGACTCATTGATGACTATTTGGTGACCACTGACCGTTTTGATGATTACGTTGCTGGGGGCCTTTCTCTTAAGAAGCGTTTGAGTATTGTGTTGCTTGTTTCTCTTATTGGCGCGTGGTGGTTTTTCACCAAGTTGGATGTGACCAGTGTGATAGTGCCATTTTTGGGTGAGTTTAATATTGGGTTGTGGTTCGTGCCGTTTTTTGCTCTTGTTATGATTGGCACCTACTCTGGTGGAGTGATTGATGGTATTGATGGTCTGGCAGGAGGTGTCTTTGCAATTATTTTTTCGGCATATGGAGCAATTGCTTTTTTCCAAAATCAAATAGACTTAGCGGCGCTCTGTGTGGTAATTGTCGGAGGGCTCTTGGCATTTTTATGGTTCAATATTCCACCGGCACGATTTTATCTTTCTGACACAGGCACTATGGCGCTCACTATGACGCTTACCGTTATTGCCTTTCTTACCAAGCAGGTGTTGATACTGCCAATCATTGCATTTCCATTAGTCATTTCTTCGGGATCGTCATCACTACAGATGTTGTCCAAGCGTTTTAGGGGAGGGAAGAAGCTCTTCATTGCGGCACCGATACACCACCACTTTCAAGCACTAG
>CBDUNJ010000091.1:0-2161 GCA_965368565.1 uncultured bacterium | reverse complement strand
TCCCATAGAGAAAACCGGAATTCCTATCCAGAGAAGCAAGCTGCGGACACTACGCAAGAACTTTTTTTCCATACGTATCGCCACCCTACTACTCTCCTCTAAGCCACCAGTCAGTGACAACGAGGCTTTCATTTTCCATACAGGAAAACATATCAATATCCGCCAACATTTGATGTACTACAAACATTTTAGGACAGGCAGAAACGCCACCAAAACGTTCGCAGCGTTTCTCAAGATATCCATCTTGTGCAGACACTATTGCACCAGCACTAGTATTCATAATGCGCCATACAATATGTTCAACCACTGCATCTTCCTCATCCGATTCAGCGGAAACACGAAGGAGCGGCACAGCACAGTGCAGACTAATCTTCTTTGTCATAAGCATTTCTAATTTGTTATTTTTTAAATAAGCAAACCAGGTAAAACCACTGCTACCATGAGTGTGTCGTAGTATCCCACCACCCCATGCAAGTGGTTCATACGACTGACCCTGATCAGTCTCAAACCCATACAGCATTGCCCCAATCCACTGAGGCTTCTCTGCACTTTTGGGAAAGTGCCCACTCATTAGGTCAGCCTGTAACGTTCCTACACTCACTATGAACATAATTAGCGCGCAGCAAATGTTCCTATACATTTCAACACCTCTTCCTTTGTTATTGTTCTTCTATACTCTTTCTAACCTACCAGAAGCTAAAAAGCAACTGTGCACTTTCTACTTTCCTACTTTTTGCTATACTAAAAATCCTTTTCAAAAAGAGGTTATGCAAAAATTCTTAAAAACATCAGTATTTTTTCTTTTGGCACCACTTATGGCGGGTCTTGCATTATTTATGACATATGTCTATCCTTGGTGGGAAGAACTCCTCGATTAAAGAAGCATTGCATACATAGTCTCTGTACTGTAATGTCAAAACAGATGCATACACAAGAAAGAAGGTACTGTGTGTTAACTCAAGAAAACACCTTATTGGACGAATTCCGTGAAGCACTAGAGGGACGACTTGGGCAATCTCTAGATTCCTACTGCACTATCTTAGAAGATGAATCAGGAACTCTTGGATTGGAAGTGCGTTCTACTCAAATCTTTATTTCTGAAATTAGAGATATAAGCGGACATATTCATCTTGAAATCCAATTTGAAAACATTCCACCCCTCTTCTTTGGCAATCCAGAATCGCGAAATGTACGAAAGTTATACCGGAGTAAACGCAGTGTTGTGAGAGCAGCACTGTATGTCAAAAATCTATGTGAAGAGATTTTAGAAAAGACAGCTCCTATTAGGAGTGTATCTGACACTACGAAGAAAGGAAGCTCAAAGAGTACTCAATTCACTTAGGCGAACCTTCGCGTAAACACAGTCAGAAAAACCGGCGCCTCAGCGCCGGTCTTCTTTATATTCACCTACTCTGCTTTTGACTCATCGTCATTTTTATCTTTTTCTTCAAATTCAACATCTTTTGCGTCACTTTTTTCTTCGCCTTCTGATGTGGCACCTGCTGCCTGCTGTTGCTCTGCCATTGTTGTACCAATTTTTTGCATTTCTGTTGAAAGAGCTTCTGTTGCTGACTTAATTGCAGCAACATCATCACCTGCCTGCACCTTCTTAACATCTTCTATTTTTTCTTCTACACCCTTTTTGAGTTCATCACTAATCTTATCTCCAGCATCTTTGAGTGCCTTTTCTGCCACAACAATCATCTGATCAGCGAGATTCTTTGCGTCAATCTGTTCTTTTTTCTTTTTGTCTTCATCTGCATGTTTTTCGGCTTCCGCTTTCATCTTTTCAATCTCCTCTTCTGAAAGGGCCGATGAACCCTCAATCCGAATGGACTGCTCTTTATTGGATGATTTGTCTTTTGCTTTGACCGTCAAAATACCGTTCGCATCAATGTCAAAGGTCACTTCAACTTGTGGTACTCCTCGAGGTGCTGGTGGAATACCGTCCAAGATAAATTCACCGAGTTTCTTATTATCTGCCGCAAGCGGTCGTTCACCTTGTGTCACATAAATCTGTACCGAGGTTTGATTATCAGCTGCCGTTGAAAATACCTGTGATTTACTTGCGGGAATTGTAGTGTTCTTTTCAATAAGCTTAGTTGCAACTCCCCCCATAGTTTCAATACCAAGTGAAAGTGGAATAACATCAAGAAGCAAT
>CBDUNJ010000090.1:0-2166 GCA_965368565.1 uncultured bacterium | reverse complement strand
GCACTCCTTCTGTAAAAAATAAAGAAGGCACTGAACACACCACCAAAAGCAAACTGAATGAGTACTGGCGCAACCGCCAATACCTTAGCTCGAAAAGATTCAGAAAACCTTCCGGCTCTAGCAAGGTTCACCATAAGCAACCCGCTTCCAATCAAAATAAGGTAGGTGAAAATGACCGCATTATCAAAAACCCTATCAATCCTTTGGAGCGTTAGGTTGTCCACAACAAAACCCAAAAAAAGAGCGCTCGTTGCAATGTGTCGCTCATGTGAGAGATACCAATCCTTGAGTTGGTGAAGACGTTCTTTCATATGTGTACACAATAGCAAATCCGAGCTTCAAACAGAAGCACGGAGAGGTCTTGGGCGACTACTGGGAATCCTCCTCCCCCAGTGTTTTTGAATTGCTCGTTCCTCGCACTATACAAAAACACTTCCTCCGGAGCCACGGACCCTCTCTCAGACCAATGGCGTTCGGGTTCCGTTCGATTCCCTCACATACTACACTAAA
The DNA here is from genome assembly GCA_965368565.1 of uncultured bacterium. Lineage (GTDB taxonomy): Bacteria > Patescibacteriota > Minisyncoccia > Phycocordibacterales > EsbW-18 > CBDUNJ01. The sequence continues at coordinate 1,656 of CBDUNJ010000090.1, read as the reverse complement.
AACACAAGAGGATGCACCCTTTTGGGCACACCCTCTTATGTTTTTGGGCGACTACTGGGAATCGAACCCAGATCACGGGTTCCACAAACCCGAGTGTTAACCGTTACACCATAATCGCCATATAACTGACTCAGTGTTCTCGATGCAAAACAATTGAACTATTTCAACCAATCTACTCAAGAACACTGGTTCCCATTTATACCAGATTTTAAGTCAACTAACCAGTTTTCACTTGGCACAGAGACAAAAGGAGGTAAACCGCTTCACCCCCTTTTGTCTCTGTGCCCAGGACTGGATTTGAACCAGCACAACCAATGGTCACTACCCCCTCAAGGTAGCGCGTCTACCAATTCCGCCACCTGGGCAAGCTGCACTACTATACATAAAAATTCTCTCAAATGCTACAGCTCCTCATAGGGAGCTGTATGTTACTCTTCTTTCTCTTGCTCTGTAGTAGCGTCTTCGCTTACTGCTGGGGTTTTATCTTCAGAAGATTCTTCTGATGTCTCTTCTGTTGATTCTGTAATTTCTTCCTGTTTTTCTGAGGTATTATTTTCTGTTGATTCTTCTGTTTGCTCTTCCGCTTCTGTTGCTTTCTTTGCCTCCGCTTCTGCTTGAGCCGCTGCCTCTTCTGCTTTTTTCTTTTCTTCCTCAGCTACTTTTTCTGCTTCTGCTCGTGCAGTTGCTTCAATGCCACTCTCTGTCGCAATTGATACGAGGCTCATCTTACGCATCTGACGTTTAATAGCTCGAGCTGCCTTTTCACGAATGTGATACAGTTTTGCTCGACGTGTCTTCACTCGACGAACAATCTCAATCTTATCAATCATTGGAGAGTAGAGAGGGAAAATCTTTTCAACACCGGTGCCGTCAACAACGCGACGTACAGTAAAAGTAGCGCCCGCTTCATTACCATGCTTACGTGCCAAGACGACACCTTCAAACGGCTGGAGGCGAACCTTTCCTTTTTCTTCAACTTTTTGCCACACCTTTACCGTATCACCAGGACGAATATCCACCTTCTGGCGGTCCTCCATATTTACGGGAGAAATCACTATGTTGCTGTTTGTAAATGCGCTCATTAGTTTGAATTAAGCTCGCATACTGTAGCACAGGAGCTAGTCAGTAGCAAGTAGAACGTAATTAGGTGATACTGTCACGTATTTTCCACCCATTCCCATGCTGTAACAGTCCGAAATATGACTGTCTGACAGCTTCACTCGATTCTCCTTTGAGCTTTGTGAGTAATCGCCGCTTGGTCACCGTCCGCAACGTGCGGTGGTCGGGAAAGTGCGTCCAGCCGAGAAAGTCCACACCACTTGCCACGGTACTGATGGATACTTTGTTCGGATGAAGCGTGAGGTTAAGGCGAGTGTTGAGAAACTGGCTGATCTTGGGCAAAAGCGTGAGCAAGTGATTTCTGTCGTGCGACAAGAGCACGAAGTCATCGGCATAGCGAATGTAGTGCGTGGCTTTCAATTCGTGCTTTACGTAGTGGTCAAATGAATTGAGGTACGGCACGTTGCGATTGCCGTCCGAGTTCCGGACCAATGTGCAGAATACCATCCGTGCCACCACCTGTTGAACACTTTCGCGTTTTCCAGGTTGTATCTTATTTGGCATCACAATGCCACAGTATCCTGCACCAAGTATCTT
>CBDUNJ010000089.1:0-2180 GCA_965368565.1 uncultured bacterium | reverse complement strand
ATTTGATGTAATCTGTATTTATGATAAGTGCCCTGTTTCTCCACACAAAGACCTGATTATATCAGTTAACTGATATATTACTGATAAAATATGACAAATATTTCTCAAAGAAAATTACCACAGAAAGAGTGGAGGAAAATCTACAGGGCTTTTGTTGATTGTATAGACCCATTAAGTAAGAGCGCATGGAGTAGCCCGCTGAATGATTTACTTACGGAAACAGAAAAGATTGCTTACTCTTGAAGAGCTCTCCAGTTATAGAATTACTCAGATCCTAAATGTGTCTGTGGCAACTGTTTTAAAAACTCAAAAACTATGGGATAAGGGTAAGTACAAAAATATAGAAAAATATCTTAAAGACAAGAAAAACAGAGAAAGTTTTCTCAATGTTTTACAGGATATTCTGTTGCTTGGCGGACTTATGATGCCAATGGCGGGTGAGCGAAGAAATGATTGGCTCAAACGGGTAGACAAACGTAGGCGGTAATATATCAGTTAACTGATATATTAAAGAGAGGAAGCAGACCTTGCTTTGTCTCTCAAGGGGAGTGCGTAATTAAAAAAATAGATTCTTTATTTCTGTTCTTCTTTGAATCGTTCAAGGATTTTTTCAAGGGAGAGTGCACCAATTTTTCCGTCATCGCGACTCTCAAGAGTAACTTCTTTCTTTTCTACTTCAGTGTCACCAATCACCAGTGCGTACGGTGTTTTTGAGAGTTTCCAGTTACGAATTTTCTTGCCAACCGTCTCGTTGTCGTCATTGAGGTGTGTTCGGTATCCTGCTTCAGTGAGTGTTTGAGCAATTTCTTTTGCATATACTTCGTGTCCCTCACCAATAGGAAGAATTTCCACTTGCGTTGGAGCAAGCCAGAATGGGAAGTTGCCAGCGGTGTGTTCAATCATAACAGAAAGGAAGCGCTCAATAGATCCCATGATTGCCGCATGGAGCATCACTACACGTTCTTCTTCACCTGACTCGTTTGTGCAGGTGAGGTCAAAGCTTTCTGGCATGCTTCGGTCAATTTGAATTGTTGCAACTTGCCACTCCCGTCCAAGAGAGTCTTTTGCAATAAAGTCGATTTTTGGACCATAGAATGCGGCTTCGCCAACGCCAATAACATACTCAGCCTTGCGTTCTTTGAGCCAACTCTTAAAATCGTCAACTGCGCGTTCCCAGGTATCAATACTGCCTACGTATTTATCCATGTTTTCAGGATCGTGTGTAGAGAGGCGAAGCTTTAGCTCAAAACCAAAGGCGCCATAGAATGTCTCAATGATGTCCCAGATTTTGAAAGCTTCCTCTTTTGCCTGGTTTTCACGACAGAATACGTGTGCGTCGTCTTGTGTAAATGCGCGGACACGGCTGAGTCCAGAAAGTTCACCTGTTTGTTCATCGCGATAACACATTGTCGTGTTTGCATATCGTTGTGGCATATCGCGGTAGCTCCATTTTGTTCGTGCAAAAATCTGTGTGTGGAATGGACAGTTCATTGGCTTCAATGCAAACTCATGTCCCTCGCGCGTCGTTGACTTAAAGAGTTCATCGCTGAACTTGCTCCAGTGGCCACTTGTTACGAAGAGATCTTTTTTGGTGATGTGTGGAATCTCCACCTTCATATAACCGCGCTCTTTGCGAAGTTTCCATACAAAGTCATCAAGTATGTTGCGAAGTAATGTTCCTTTTGGTGTCCAGAGTGGCAAACCTGGCCCAACAAGGTCTGAAAAAGTGAAGAGATCTAGCTCTCGGCCGAGCTTGCGATGATCACGTTTCTTTGCCTCTTCAATCTGTTCGAGATATTGCTCCAATTCCTTTTTGTTTTCAAAAGCAAAGCCGTAGATACGTGTGAGCTGTGTGTTTTTTTCATCACCACGCCAATAGGCACCAGCAACTGAAGAAAGAGCAAAAGCGTCTTTGTCTAATTCTTTTGCAGGGTGTTCTGCATGGCCACCGCGACATAAGTCGGTGAAGCCACCAGATGTATACAAGGTAATTGTCTGACCTTCTTTTTCGAGGTCATCAATGAGTTCTACTTTGTATGGGTTTTTCTTGAAATAGGTGCGTGCTTCCTCCGCCGTAACCTCTTTGCTTTCAAATTCTTTCCATTCAGGAAGAAGGGTGCGCATTTTTTTCTCTATCTTTTTGAGGTCATCATCAGAAATTTTGGTGTCACCAAAATCAA
>CBDUNJ010000088.1:0-2190 GCA_965368565.1 uncultured bacterium | reverse complement strand
CATCTTCTGGTCAAGAATATGTCTATAGCCCAGAATCTATTGGGGTTGGTGAAGAAGTGTGGGTATTCAATGGTCTGCAAAGTGTGTGGGATGGTGACAGAGTACTCGCCGTTAAGCTCGCTGAGCCATATCACCCTTCAGATAAGTAAGGTCGCCAATGGGTGTCCGACCCCCCGAGCAGTGCTCGAGGGGATTTTCTTTTTTAGTACACCAGTAGGCTAGAATATGGTACATTTACTTTGACCACCTGTAGCTCAATGGTTACCTGTCTGCCGGTTGACAGGAGCACCAAGCTTATAGAAACAAGGGAGGATCATTGAAAACCTGTGTCCGCCCATAGCTCAATGGTTAGAGCACCAAGCTTATATCTTGGCGGTTCCAGGTTCAAGTCCTGGTGGGCGGACACAGGTTTGCAATTGATACAAGTGATGTTTCTATACGTAGTCATATATCTTGGCGGTTCCAGGTTCGAGTTCGAGGCGGAATGTACCAACACAATAGTTTTAATTCTGCTATCCTATAACTTATGCGCCCCACAGACCTAATTGAAAAACACTTTCGTTTACAAAAAGGGCAAAAGGCAGCGCTTAAAAAACTGAAACTCATTACAATCGGTGATTTGTTGCGCCACATTCCCTCACGATACGAAGAGTTTGGTAGTGCGCGCACTATAGAAAGTGCCGAGGTGGGTGAGAAGGTTGTGGTGTATGGAACATTATCAGGACTTAAAACAAAAAAGGCATATAGAAAGAAAATACCAATGTCCGAAGGCTGGCTTGCTGATGACACAGGGCGGATTAAGGTGGTGTGGTTCCATCAGCCATATATAGCAAAAATGTTCAGTGAAGGCACTCTCGTAAAAGCTGAAGGCAAAGTAACAGAGAGAAAGGGTGAACGGTATCTTTCTAATCCAGATATTGAATCAGCGACATATATTCCTGAAGGTTCAGGTGTGGGCGCGCTTTTTTCTGAAGGTGCCCAAGAAGATACAGAGAGTCTTTTGGCTGTATATTCTGAGACACGTGGTATTACCTCGCGTTGGTTATATTATGCAATTCAAAAAGTGCTCCAGACAGGAATACACACTGAGCTTGTTGACCCTATTCCCGAAGATATATTAAAACGTTACAACTTACCTCGTCTTGCAACGGCACTTGCGTGGGTACACAATCCACAAAAAAAGATACACGCACAGTCTTCACGAAAACGCTTTGCGTTTGAGGAGGTATTTTATATACAGTTGAAAAAGACACTTGACCGAACAGAGAGAGACGCTGAGCCTTCGTATATACTTGATATCAATCAAGATGTTGAGGCGTTTATCAGACGGTTTCCCTTTACCCTTACCGACGCTCAACAAAATGCTATTGATGAAATTGTGAATGATATGCGGACACCGCACGCTATGTCGCGATTACTTGAAGGTGATGTTGGTTCGGGCAAGACAGCTGTTGCTGCAGCAACTGCGTATGCAACGGTGATGACCCGTCCCCTAAAATCTGTTGACACAGGTTCGGATAAATCAGACCGTCAGGATTTTGGCAATTTGCAAGTTGCGTATATGGCACCAACAGAGATTCTTGCCAAGCAACATTTTGAATCATTTATTGAATTGTTTAAAGATTTACCGGTGCAGATCGGACTCATTACTGGTTCTGAATGCCGGAAGTTTCCTTCAAAAGTTGATCCGGGTGGGTGGACAAAAATTTCTCGTTCGCAAATATCAAAATGGGTCAAAAATGGTGAGGTGCCAATTGTCATCGGCACGCATGCACTCATTAGCAAGAATGTAGAGTTTAAGGATTTGGCATATGTGATTATTGATGAACAGCATCGCTTTGGTACTAATCAGCGCGCAACACTGGTACGAAGCAAAGACACTCGCTTGCCACACTTGCTTTCAATGACAGCGACACCTATTCCGCGTACGTTGGCACTGACTATCTATGGCGACTTGGATCTCACGCTTTTGGATGAATTGCCAAAAGGACGAAAACAAGTAGTGACGCAGATCACACCGCCTGCCAAACAAGAAGAAGTGTACGAGCATATCAGAGGTGAACTCAAAGCCGGCAGGCAGGCCTATGTTATCTGTCCGCGCATTGATGAGCCAGATCCCGACAAAGCAACAGCACTTCAAGCGAAGTCTGCTATTGCTGAGGCAAAGCGCCTCAAGAAAGAGGTCTTTCC
>CBDUNJ010000087.1:0-2204 GCA_965368565.1 uncultured bacterium | reverse complement strand
AGCAACACACAAACAAAAGACTACTGGTGGAGAAGGTTTTCATAAGATGCTCCTTCAGGATATTCCAGAAGAGCGTGCGCAGTATTACAAAGCACTGGTTCGTGAGACATTTGCAAAAAAATCTTCAGTGTTACTTGTCGTGCCAACAGTGTATCAAGTTGTAGAATATGCAGAAACACTTGGTAAAGGCATTGCGTCATATGTGATTTCCGCACATAGCGGAATGAGCAAAAAGAAAATACAAGAAGTATGGGAGCGTTGTATGACAGAGGAACATCCTGTGTTAATTGTAACAACCCCTGGATTTCTCAGCGTTCCAAGAAGTGATGTTGGGATTATTATCTGTGAAGATGAATCATCACGACATTATTTTAGTTCTACGCGACCATATGTTGATGCTCGTGTCGCAGCTCGTTTTTTGGCAAAAGCTCTTAATGCAACATATCTTTCTGCTGGCACAGTAGTACAAAGTGAGACCCGACAAGAATACAGTAGTGGCGAAATTGAGGGAGTACGGAAACCAAAGAATCGCTTTGAGGGGGCCCCGATCTCTATTGCTGATATGCGTTACGATGAGGATGTGCAAAAACCAGCCATTATTAGTGACGTGTTAAAAGAGGCATTAATACAATTAAAAGAAGGGCAACGTGCTTTTATTTTTGTCAGTAGACGAGGTTTGAGTCCTTTATTGCGTTGTCGTGATTGTGGGACGGTTAAGGTGTGCAGTGTTTGTAGTTCACCACTCGCACTACACAATGAACGAGAACGCCTCTTCCATTGTCACCGGTGTGGTGAGAAATATTCTGTGTCGGATAAATGTACAGAATGTGGTGGATGGCGTATTGATCAGCTGGGTATTGCAACAGGTACTATTGAACGCGAACTATTAGCATTACATCTTTCTGTTCCATTGATTCGCATTGATAGCGATACCACAACAACACCTGCTCAGGTGCGAAAAACTGCTGAACGGTGGCATACAGAAGGTGGAGTGCTTGTGGGTACTGAAATGGCACTCCCCTTTATTTCTGCTGGAGTGGAGTGGAGCGCGGTTGCTTCTATGGATGCACTTTTTGCACTTCCCCACTTTCGAATACAAGAGCGCTTATTTGATATAGTGCTTACTTTGCGATTATATACAGAGCAACAGGTGTTGGTACAAACACGAGTTCCCGATCATAAGTTATTTGACTTAGTTGGACGTGGTGATATGCAAGGCTTGTATACATATGAATGGAATATTCGAAAAACACTTGGCTATCCTCCATTTATGACACTTGTGCAAATAACGCGTCGTGGAACAGAACATAGCGTTATTGCGGATATGCAAAAAATACAAAGTGTTATATATGAATGGAAGCCAATGCTGTATTCAGGTTTTCATACTACGGATCGTGGTAAGTATGTCTTGCACGCATTGATTAAGATAGAGCCGGACAGGTGGCCTGATGAACGTCTTGTTGGTTTACTTCGCTCCCTTCCACCAACATATGAAGTACGCATTAATCCGGACAGTATATTTTAATATGCAGTCATCAAGGTTCGTAGTAAAACCTGTCTGGGGAGAACGTTATGAGATAGTTTTTACTACTTAGCTTTTTACTACCTAATTTTTCATACTTGATTTTACTAATATATCAGTTAACTGATATATTGTGTATACTGATATTGTGTTGTATAATGTGTAAAGAACAACGGAAATGTGTCCGTGTTCTTTATGGGCTGAAAAGTCTGAAAGGAGCTGACCATGTCTAGGAATCGTGAGGACATGCTCGGTCGTATCGTCGAGTTGCTCGACAAGATTCCTGCCAAGTGGTTGGGAATGCTTGTTGACCTACTGGGGAAACTCTGTGGCAAGGAGAAGAAGGAGTGGGCAACGGCCCTAGGACACTTCTTGCGTAAGGAGAATTCGTGGAAAGGAAAAGGAGATGCAACCTTCACCCTCTCTACCGTCAACGCTTCCATGCCAGAGGAGTGGCGAGAGAATGGGTGGACGGTGGCAAGTCACCGCCCTCTCGCCAAAGGCGAGGTCACGGTCACCTTCTGCGACGGTGAGATGTATATCGATGGCGTCCGCGTCATCGAGTACCTCTCGCCTGAGCAGGAGCGCGGTGGCAGGATCAGCGGCGAGGCACTCGAGAAGCATCTCGAGACCATGCCGGACCTCCCCGACACTCTCCTCGACCTGCTGATTCGTGAGCAGG
>CBDUNJ010000086.1:0-2227 GCA_965368565.1 uncultured bacterium | reverse complement strand
TGCCGATCGAGCAATTGGGATTCTGTGCGAACGACTCCGCGGAACTGATCCCACCTCTATCGAGCTCTTGCGAGACACTCACAAGAGGCTTCGAACCGGCGATGAGAGCGCGCTAGATACTGTAAAAGATATTACATTCAGACTAGAGCGTGTAGAAGACCAAAATCTTCAATTCGTCTCTCAAAAAAACAGGGTCGTAGAAATCCCCTTTGATCCAATCGTCTTAGCCAGTCAAGCTGAGAGGGTGTGATACTTTCCAAACACTTCGCCGGTCGCAATGCGACCGGTTTTTCTTTTGTTTACTTTTCCAGTGCTCGTGCCAAACGTATCTGTTCAAATGAGTATGTATCATTAAAATGCTCTTTTATTGGAGTAAGCTTATCTGTCTCTAGAGTGCTGAATGCTTTTTGTATACGTGCTATATCTTTCTTTTTCAAATCAGTCTCTTGTACTACGTGTGCTATCTCTTTTTTTGTTATCTCCCCATCTTTTAACAGCTTCTCTACGTGTCCCCAAATAGTACGATCTGACATATCACGCTCTTTAGCAATTGAATCAACTCCCTTCCCTTCTAATAACAAACTTTTGGTTATTTGATACGTATGTCCTTTTTTTGTACCACGAATCTTTGGCTCTTTCTTTTTTTCTTGCTTTATCTTTTGTACACTTCCACCAACTGCTTTGAGAAATTTATGGTGCATATCCGTAAGCTCTGCATCAGAAAGTTGTTGGAATCGCACCTCAGCAACATCTGAATGTTGCCGAAAGCGACTATCAGCACGCTGGATTGTTGGATGCACCTCAAGTGCTCGCGGATTGTATCCCTCCAAATACACACCTGCGAGCGTACGGACCCGAGAAAGAGCCACATACCCCTGGCCATATTCAAATGCTTTTGAAAGATCAATAAGTGCTGCATCAAGTGACATACCCTGACTCTTGTGTACCGTAATGGCCCAGGCAAGCCGTAATGGAAGTTGTACAATTTTAGCAAGCACACTTCCCTGTTCGTCTATAGCCCAGTCCATTTCATACACTTCTATCTCTTTACCTTCTCGTGTTTCTACAACTGGTTTACCACTGTCTATATCAAAACGCACAATACGACCAAGTGTCCCATTAACAAATCCTGCATCAAAATTATTCTTGGTAAACATTACAACAGCGCCCTTCTTAAGTTTTAGAGCTTCTGGCGAGAGGCATCCACGAATAAGTGGTTCTACCAAACGTTTTGATCCAAATGTCTGCATTTCATAGGTGATAGTGTCTCCTGAGAGCTCATCTAATTTTTTATCATTGATACGATCTACATCTGCATTATGCGTATACAGTTTTGTAATATCCGCACCATGCTCACCAGATGTCCGCGTACGAGCTTCTAAATGCATATGGGTCTCTTCGGTCACCTCTCCCCTCCGTAAGGACGTGAGTACGTCAAGAAAGAGCTTGTCATCCTGCCTGTGTTGTTCAGAGAGGTAGCACACCACTGGTTTTGCCTGATTCCATGCTGGAGACTCATACGCAAAACGTATATCTCTCCCTTTGCTCACTGGTGGTAATTGAAAAAAATCACCCACAAAAATAATCTGCATACCACCAAACGCATCTCTACTACCCCGAACCGTCTGCAACACTTGATCAAGCAGTGTCACCGTGTCGGCATCAAGCATAGAAACTTCATCAATAATAAGCACGTGCGTCTCACGTAGTCGAGAGACAAGAGACTCCTTCTCTAAAAGAGACTCTAATTCGTACTCACTCATTCGTTTTTTTATACCAATACCTGACCACGAATGAATAGTCATTCCTTGTATGTGTGTTGCTGCAATTCCTGTAGATGCTGTCACCGCAGGCTCAACGCCATGTTCTTCCAAATACTCAATATACTGGTTGATAGTATGTGTTTTACCTGAACCTGGTTCCCCAGTTAAAAATACATTTGCCCCAATTTTTAGTATTGCCAAAGCTGTATCTTGTCGCATATCTGAACAGTATACCGTATCAGCACATACAATAAAGAAATGTGGCACCAATGATGCCACATATACTCTAATTCTTTCTTATATCCCCACTAAAACAAAGAAACGCGATAATTCCCATAATGGGAACATACACAAGTGTGATGAATGTATTTCTGGAAAATCGTTCGGCCATATAGGCCCAAAAAACACCTCCCATAGAGAAAACCGGAATTCCTATCCAGAGAAGCAAGCTGCGGACACTACGC
>CBDUNJ010000085.1:0-2261 GCA_965368565.1 uncultured bacterium | reverse complement strand
CTTGCATAGTTTTCTTTCAGCTGTATCATCAGGTGCTATTGCATATATCGGACTTCAGATACTTGCTCCGTTTCTAGACCAGAACACACTTATTGGTATCTTTTCTCAGGGCTTCATTGCTGGATGCCTCGGTATTGTTGCCGGTATTACCATTCTTGTTTTACTTGAAAACGAAGAAGTGCAAGAGATTTGGAATTCTGTCAGACACCGTTTCTGGAAGCAAGAAGTAGTTGTTCCTGAACCAGTAGAACTAGAAGGATAGTAAATACATAACGTAGTAGAATGCAATCAACACAACACATTAGAAATTTTTCTATTATTGCCCACATTGATCACGGCAAATCAACTCTTGCTGACAGAATGCTTGAGGCAACACGAACAATAGAGAAGCGCAAAATGACTGATCAGGTTCTTGATCGTATGGATCTTGAGCGTGAACGGGGTATTACTATTAAAATGCAACCTGCTAGGATGATATATTCATATCAAGCACGAAGCACGAAGCACGAAATTCGAAATAAATCGGAAATTCAAAATACAAATGAAAAAGATGAAGGTTTAGGATTTCGAGATTCGGATTTCGAATTTGCAGATTCAGAATACGTTCTGAATCTGATTGATACTCCTGGACATATAGATTTTGCGTATGAAGTATCACGAGCTCTTAAAGCTGTAGAAGGTGCACTGTTGTTGGTAGACGCAACACAGGGAGTTCAAGCACAGACACTTTCAACACTGAGTATCGCACGAGAGCAAAAACTGGTCATTATACCTGTGGTAACAAAAATTGATGCACAGTCCGCGCGGCCCGATGAGGTTGCTCTTGAACTGGCGGCACTTATTGATGTAGATCCAAAAGATGTGGTGCGTGTTTCTGGCAAAACAGGCGAGGGGGTTGAGGCGCTTTTGCAAGCTGTAGTTGAGCGCATTCCACCACCCCGTGAATCCGAAAAAGAAGAACCACGCGCTCTTATTTTTGACTTCACCTACTCAAATCATAAAGGGGTTATTGTGCATGCTCGTGTATTTGACGGCACCTTTACTGCACGTGGGCAATATCTTTTTACAGCATCAGGGAAGACATTTTCTCCTAATGAGGTTGGTATTTTTACTCCTGACGAAACCCCGAAAGAGAGCCTTATGGCAGGAGAGATAGGATACATCGTGACAGGAATAAAAGAACCAGGTGTTGCTGCTGTTGGTGATACACTGCAGGTAGCACAGGGTACATTAGCACCTCTTGCTGGCTATCAAACACCACAGCCGGTTGTATGGGCAAGTGTGTATCCTGAAAGTCAGGATGACTTTACTGCATTGCGACAAGCGCTCGACAGACTTCGTCTTTCCGATTCATCTCTTTCGTATGAAGAAGAATCATCGCAGGTATTAGGACGCGGATTCCGGTGTGGTTTTTTGGGTATGCTTCATTTAGAAATCATTATTGAACGTTTGAGACGTGAGTTCTCTCTTGAGTTGATGGTGACAACGCCAAGTATTGCCTACACTGTATTTGATAAGAATGGAGAGGCAACACACATCTATTCACCCTCACGGTTTCCAGATCATGGTGAGTATGTGCGAGTTGAAGAGCCGTGGATTGATCTCAAGCTAATGCTCCCTTCTGAGTATATGAACACAGTGCTTCCAGTGTTGTATGAACACGAGGGGGAAATAAAAGATACAGAGACATTTAGCAATGAACGGGTCCTTCTCATTGTTGGAATGCCGCTTAGAGAGTTAATGCGTGGTTTTTTTGATAAAATGAAAAGTGCTACATCTGGATACGCATCACTTTCGTACACAATTGTTGGAATGCGTACGGCTGATGTTGCTCGATTAGATGTACTTGTTGCAGAAGAGGAAGTGCCAGCATTTGCACGTATTGTTGCACGTCGTCGAGCTGAGGAAGAAGCGGGGAAATTGGTAGAAAAATTACATGAGACACTTCCACGTCAACTTTTTTCAACAAAAATTCAAGCAAAGGCATTAGGGAGAATTATCTCCTCAAGAACACTTTCTGCACTACGAAAAGACGTGACGGGGCATTTATATGGAGGTGATGTTACCCGTAAGAGAAAATTGTTGGAAAAACAGAAAAAAGGCAAGAAAAAAATGAAAGAACGTGGCAAAGTACACATACCCCACGATGTTTTTATGAAAATGATGAAGGATTAACCCATTTAGTATGTCCAGGACCGAGTCCCAAACACTAACAAGATCACACTTATCCCCAACCCCAACCCCCTCTCTCAAGAGGGGGT
>CBDUNJ010000084.1:0-2267 GCA_965368565.1 uncultured bacterium | reverse complement strand
ATGGGTATGGGGAAGGCGCGATGCTTTTCCCACCAATGGAACCAGAGGGAAATTGGCTTCTCTATCAGTGCAGCAATGTAGATAAGGAGTTCAGAGGCACAAGAGAAGAAGTTATTGCACACTTAGGAGAGCAGCTCTCCAAGCGCCCAGGCAAAAGATAGAAACCTCGCCGCCCCACGGAAACCCGTCAAGTGGTCAGCCCGACACTCATTCAGTTGAGGTCGGGCTTTTTTGTATACAACCCCCCTCCATATGGTTTACCATACGGTTTTCCATATGGAAGCAAAATGGTCAGGACTGAGTCCTGACCATTTTGCTTGTCTTTCTATTTACTGTTTCCTACTTGCTACTCACTGTCTCCTTCTTCTTTGCCTTCACTTTCTTCTTTGCGCGAGTGCGCTTTTTCTTCACATCAAAAACAAACTCATCATCTTTTACATCCACACTCACAGTACCACCAGACAATACATCACGAGATACCATTAGTGAGGCAATTTTTGTCAAAATCTTATCCTGAATGAGACGCTTCAGTGGTCGTGCTCCATACGAAGGGTTGTATCCCTTTTCTGCCAAATATTTCACCGCAGATTCTGATACCTTGAGTGTCACTTCTTTTTCTTCCAAACGCTTCTTTACAATACCAAGCTGAATCTCAACAATTGTCTTAATTGCTGTTGGTGGCAAGAGGTTAAAGATAACAATCTCATCTAGACGGTTCAAAAACTCTGGACGGAACTGATCCTTCAGCGCCTTCATAACACGCTCTTTTGCAAGAACATACTCTTCTTTTTCTCCAGTATTTGAAAAACCAATTTGCGCCATCTGGTCAATATACTCAGCACCTACATTTGAAGTCATTATAATCACGGTATTTTTGAAGTTCACCGTGCGTCCTTTAGCATCGGTCAAACGCCCGTCATCAAGAACTTGAAGCAAGATGTTAAACACCTCAGGATGCGCTTTTTCAATCTCATCAAAGAGAAGGACACTGTACGGACGATGGCGCACTGTCTCAGTCAAAGAACCACCCTCATCATGACCAACATATCCAGGAGGTGCACCAACAAGCTTAGACACAGAGTGTCGCTCCATAAATTCAGACATATCAACACGAATAAGTGCCTTCTCGTCGTTAAACATAAAGTTGGCAAGTGTTTTTGCTAGTTCTGTTTTACCAACACCTGTTGGACCAAGGAATATAAATGAACCAATAGGCTTGTCTGGATCAGCAACACCTGCACGAGAACGTTTTACTGCATTCGCAACCTTCTCCACAGCCTCATTCTGACCAACGACACGCTTCTGAAGCTCTTCTTCCATACGTGACAATTTGTGTGCCTCATTCTCAAGCATTTTTGATACAGGAATAGTTGTCCATCGTGATACAACTTCAGCAATATCTGTTTCTGTTACTTCTTCACGCAAAATACGGCGAGACTTTTGTAATCGCTTAAGTTTTTTGGTGAGTACTTCCAACTCTTTTTCACCATCGGGTATTTCACCATAGCGAATTTCTGCAGCACGAGAGAGGTCAGCGCTTGCTTCAGCACCCTCTGACTCAACTCGCAACTCTTCAAGTCGCTCTTTTATTTCCTTAATACCAGTGATGGCCTCTTTTTCATTCTTCCACTTTAGTTCAAGCTCTTTGATATCTTCTTTAAGTTCTGCAATTTCTTTCTCAATAACATCCATTCGTTCCGCTGCTTTCTTTGCGCTCTTTGACTTACCACCAGCCTCACGCTTCAAAGCCTCTTTTTCTATCTCAAGCATCATTATCTTTCTATGCGTCTCTTCCAAAAGAGGTGGTTTATTTTCAAGTGAAATACGAAGTGCTGATGACGATTCATCAATAAGGTCAACTGCTTTGTCCGGCAAAAACCGATCTGCAATATATCTACTGGAAAGATTTACTGCAGCAAGAATAGCGTCGTCTGTAATCTTTACACCATGATACAGTTCGTACTTCTCTTTAAGTCCACGCAAAATAGCAACAGCATCTTCAAGTGTTGGTTCGTTTACGTGTACTGGCTGGAAACGTCGTGTCAATGCAGGATCCTTTTCAATATGTTTTTGATATTCTTTGAGTGTTGTTGCACCAATGGCACGAAGTTCACCTCGAGCAAGTGCGGGCTTCAACATATTTGATGCGTCCATCGCGCCTTCTGCTGCACCAGCACCAACAAGTGTGTGAATTTCATCAATAAAGAGCACGATACCTCCCTTTGATTTTTCAATATCTTTCAAAATAGCTTTAAGACGTTCTTCAA
>CBDUNJ010000083.1:0-2328 GCA_965368565.1 uncultured bacterium | reverse complement strand
AGAAAACAGAGAGGCGCACCGCAAAACAGGGCGCCTCTCTGTTTTCTGCTTACTGTGTACTAAACAAAACGATCCCCCCAGCAACTGACACATTAAGAGACTCCTTTATTCCATGCATTGGAATCTCTACAACCACATCTGCTTGTTGTAATACCTCATCTGAAAGACCATCCACTTCATTGCCAAATATGTAAGCAACCGATTCTGTTGGCACATAGTCTTTTAGAGAAATAGCATCAGGTGACTGTTCAACGGCGACAACTTCAAAACCTTCTTTCTTAATCTTTTCTAGCACAACGATGATGTCTTCTTCCTTTTCCCATTCTACTGCTGTTTCTGCGCCAAGTGAGACCTTTGCTAAGTCCTTTCGGGCTCGCCCAAAGCGATCAACAGGAGCTGGTGTATACCCAGTCAAAAAAACCTTCTCAACACCAGCGGCGTCTGCGGTTCGAAAAAGCGAGCCGACATTATGAACACTTCGTATATTGTGGAGAAGTACATACGTTTTCATTCATGTTAGAATATATCAAACACATATAAAAAACCATGCTTTCCATTTTTCCAGATTTACTTACCTACGGCTTTTTTGCCCCACTACTCTTGCGACTTGGAGTGGGTGTCTATTTCATTCTTGCCTCTCTACTGCATTTTAGAAAAGCACAAAAAGAAACAACCTTGCCTTCTTTTTGGTTTATCGCCCTCGGTATTGGTGAACTATGTATTGGTGCACTTTTTATCGTAGGTCTTTGGACTCAAGTGGCAGCACTGCTCGGAGCGCTCTATTCACTTAAGATGATTGTTTTCAAACAAAGCTACTTTAAAGACCTTGTGCCACACACACATCTTGTGTATATGTTTGTTGGAATCATTTCCCTCTCACTCCTTCTTATCGGTGCTGGAGCATTCGCAATTGACTTGCCATTTTAGGAATAAGCGGTGGGTGGTGAATAGAAGGTGGTAAACAAAACAGAATCAGATATCCAAAATATGTACCATTCCAAAAAAGATAGCCGCGACCCTGAGATGGGTCGCGGAGGGTGGGGCGTGATTTGGAAACCACTTCCCCGATTTTATATCTCTGCACCAGCTAAACCGATGCCTCTCTCGGAATGTGCACATTCCGATTCGAGCAAAGAAACAGAGTCGCCCAAACTGCCCGAAAAAGGACCGCCCCACAAGGGGCAAACACCTGTGCGACAGAGAACGACTCCACGCTTAATTTAACAAACACACATATCGTCAAGAGATTTTTATTTTATCTAAAATGTGGACAAATCACGTCTTTTTCAGTAGTATTGTGACATCCCCCATAGCTTAGTGGTGGAGGTGAATGGGTCTGGGAGACCCGTGAACGCCTTTTAAGCTTAAAAGGCATATGGAGTAGGTGCTCTTTGGTGTAGTATAGTATAAACAATACCCCCCATAGCTTAGTGGTAAAGCAACGGCCTTTTAAGCCGCTGATCTAGGTCCGATTCCTAGTGGGGGGACACGAGTACAAAAAACACCACTGTTGTAAAACAGTGGTGTTTTTTGTAGCAGGCAAATTGCTTTGCCTGCGGCTCGTGTCCGAGGCGGAGTATGTGCCAAAGGCACAATGAGTCGGGATCGCGAACACTTTGGATTTTGTACCCAAAATCCTTCTTGCTAACTAGTCACTAGATACTAGAAGCTAATGGCTGATGTTAAGTATCCACCGCTCCATCTCTTCCCCTAAATCATGTTTACCACGGCGCGCTTCGTGATACAGATCCACAAGTTCCCACATTTTCTGCTCAGCAGACCCTTTACCAAATCGCTTGAGTGCCTCTTGTGCTTTTTTGAATGGAAATGCTTTCATCCCAGCCTCTTTTGCGCTACTCGCATTTCCTGCGCCGACAATACTTTTCATTTGCCAGAAGAGCATGCTGTGAATCTCTTCTGGTGCCATACCGTTCTGAAGGGCCTCTTGATACTTCACCCAACTTCTTTTTGGATTCCTGTCTGTAATTGTTTTAGTGAGATCAAATATTTGAAAACCTTTCTCTGCTTTTTTCTTTTCCGAAAACTCTTGCTCTTTCTCTGCATACTTTGTGAGCGCTTTTTTGACTGGTGCCTTAAGCGCACCTTCAACCAACACAAAGATATGTGGTGATGTGGCAATATCTTTGAGCCGCTCTTTTATTAGCGCATATGTTTCCTCATCTGCGGACACGTCCCGGAGGCGCACAATGTATTTCTGCACAAAGAGCCCCTGCCCCACAATAACGGCATCCAATGCGTCTGGTGTCAGTGTCTTTGCATCAAATTCCAAATACGCCGCATCCGGCTGTTTCTTTTTCAGCGCCTCCA
>CBDUNJ010000082.1:0-2424 GCA_965368565.1 uncultured bacterium | reverse complement strand
ATATTACAACACACTTTCTAACCCAATAACCCCAACATCGAATGTTGGGGTTATTGGGGAGGTGGGTTTTTACAGATCACTTTTTGCTGCCATCTAAATGTTTTTCTAAATCTTTTGCACCACTTTCGTTGGTCATTTTTTCAAATTCCTCAGGTAATTCATCAAATTGTCCGAGAAGTATATCTTGACATAAAAGATCACCCCATCTGTTTTTATGTACATAATCAGTGTAGCTTGACCATAAGTACTGGTCTTCCTTGTTGCGCCATCCAGATAACGCCCTGGGGTTCTTGTGTATATAGGCAGATAGATAGAGCAACTGCTCGTTTGTTACAATGTGTACACGATTAAAAGCTCCACCAAACACGTGCCCTTTTTGGACATGAATCGTATTGAAGTATTTTGTATATCCATTTTGTACTTTTTGCATATATTTCGATATACCCCCTTCTTCAGATTCTTTTACAATGGCATGAAAGTGGTTGGGCATAATACAGAAAGCAACAAGCTCCACAAAGCGGTCTTTGATCACCTTTTGCTGTGCTACCTCACTTGTACTGAAGAATCCATCATGTAGGTATGATTTAACATATTCACTTGGGTGGTCTATGTGATGTGGAGATTGGAAATGGAGTAGTGAGAATAGAAGACGTGCGTAATCTTTGGTGTCCATTACGATAGACTGACTATTATTCCCCAGGTTGTAAATATGGTAGTATTCATTCAGTGCCAGAGGTGCTTTGTAACGTGAATGTGACATATAAAATATTATACTACATTTTCTAACCCAGTAACCCCAACATCGAATGTTGGGGTTGGGAGATAGAATAATTTCTTTGAAAGAAGTTGGAGGCGGGTGTGATTATATCTCTTTATTTTACAGACTTTAAACTTTACATATTTTTTACTTTATGAACTATATCTCAACAATTGGATTAGAGATTCACGCAGAGCTCAAAACACAGACAAAAATGTTTTGTAACTCTAAGAATGATTTGGATGAGACGCGTCCGAATGTGAACGTGTGTCCGGTGTGTATGGGGCATCCGGGCACGCTTCCTGTGCCAAACAAAGAAGCAGTCAGGCACGTGCTCCGTGTTGGTGCAGCAATTAGGGGTCAGTTGGCAGACTATAGTGAGTTTGATAGGAAGAACTATTTTTATCCTGATATTCCAAAAGGGTATCAGATTAGTCAGTACAAGTATCCACTTGTGTCGGGTGGGGTGCTTGCTGGTATTGAGGTTACCCGAGTGCATCTTGAAGAAGATACAGCGCGTTCAGTGCACACCGATGAGGGAAGTCTCATTGATTTTAATCGCGCCGGAGTGCCCCTTATGGAATTGGTTACAGAACCTGTTATTCATTCGGCTGAAGAAGCTGGTGCATTTGCCCGCGAGTTACAGCTTTTACTTCGAACGCTCGGCGTATCTGATGCAGATATGGAAAAAGGGCATATGCGAGTTGAAGCAAATATCTCAGTTGCATCGGAGGAGGGTACTCTTGGTACAAAAACAGAGGTGAAAAATTTAAATTCGTTTCGTTCTGCTGAGCGTGCAATTGCATATGAAATAGAACGACAGACTCGGGTGCTTGAAGAAGGTGGCGAGGTTGCACAAGAGACCCGAGGTTGGGATGAACAAAAACAACAAACATTTTCGCAACGCTCTAAAGAGTCTGCACATGACTATAGATATTTTCCTGATCCAGATATTCCAAAACTAAAACGTTCTGACGTTGCTGAATTTGCTACAAGCGCACTCAAAAATGATTTACCCGAATTACCGTGGGAACGGAGAGAGCGATACAGCACTCTTAAAATGAAGGATGAGGATGTGGAAATGTTTGTTGCAGATAGTTCGCTTGCGCATTTCATTGACAGCGTGTTTGACTTTGTTGCTGATGAAAGGGCGCGCGCACTTGCTGTCAATTATACCGCTTCTGATATTGCTTCTCTTCGGAACAATGAGGGGTGCGAGCTTCCCTCCGCAGAACATTTTGCTGGGCTGATTCAAATGATTGCGAGTGGAGATCTTTCGTCTCGTGGAGGAAAAGATGTACTTAAAATACTAGTAGAGAAAGGAGGTAGTCCCCAAGAGATAGCAGAAGCAGAAGGACTCATTCAGGAAAGTGATGAGGGGGCGTTGAGAGAGCTCGCAGAGAAGCTTGTCTTAGCTAATGCGGAGGCTGTTTCTGAGTACAAAGCAGGAAAAGAAAATTCGCTTCAGTATCTTGTTGGCCAGGGTATGAAAGAGACAAAAGGGGCAGCAAACCCACAGGTATTAGCAGAACTATTTAAAAAACTGATGAGCTAGTACCTGTGGGAATTCAAAATTTCTAATTCACCAAAAACCCATATCCAACATCTAATGTCGGATATGGGTTTTTGTATTAGGTGAATTGTGTATTTGTACCCTCTCTATAACA
>CBDUNJ010000081.1:0-2429 GCA_965368565.1 uncultured bacterium | reverse complement strand
TGAGGATACCTGAGTATAGATACCGATGGATAAAACAACATACCTATCACAAGAAAAGCACGATGAGCTGGTACAAGAACTTGCACATCTAAAAAATACACGCCGGAAGGAAATCGCCGAGGAGCTTGAGTACGCGCGCTCACTTGGAGACCTTTCAGAAAACGCTGAATATCACCAAGCACGAGAAACACAAGGAAAGATAGAGTCCCGAATCTTTGAACTTGAATCACTCTTAAAAAAAGTTGAGATTGTCAAACAACACCACAGCGAAGTTGTTGAAGTTGGCGCAACAGTAACGGTCCAAAAAAAAGGTGGGGACGAGCGAACATTCCAGATTGTTGGTGGAGAAGAAGCCGACACAACAGTTGGCAAGATTTCTCTTGAGTCACCACTTGGCAAAGCTATGCTTGGTAAGAAGAAAAAAGAAGTATTTACTTTTGAAGCGCCATCGGGTAAAAAAATAGAGTACACTGTACTCAAGATAGACTAGCAGAAAAACGTCGCATACAGCGACGTTTTTCTGGCCCTTTATACTTTTTACTTTCTACTTTATACTACCCTCATATGAGCATTGAAGAACTACGTGCTGAACGCATACGAAAATTAGAATTACTCAAAGAAAAAGGGGTGGAGCCATACCCAGCCGCATCTGGTCGTCTTGTCTCTATTAAAGAAGTGCAGGAAAATTTTGATGCACTTCTTGCAGAAGAAGAAACGCTTGCAATCGCAGGGCGCATTATGGCAATTCGTGAACATGGTGGATCAGCATTCCTTGATGTGTATGACGGCACAGGCCGTATGCAAGTTTTCCTAAAAAAAGACGAGGTGGGAGACGAGCTCTTTGACCTCTTTGAAAAGACTGTTGACATCGGCGACTTCATTGATGTTGCCGGCAAACCAATGGTAACCAAACGCGGTGAACAATCAGTACTTGCTCGTGAATGGGAGATGCTCTCCAAATCACTCCGACCACTCCCCGAAAAATGGCACGGCCTTCAGGATCCTGAAGCAAAACTCCGCCACCGCTATTTGGACATTCTGTTGAATGAAGACACGCGCGAAATGGTTGAGGCGCGTGCGCGCTTCTGGAAAGCCACACGCACCTTCCTTGAGGACAAAGGGTTTCTTGAGGTAGAGACACCCGCTTTCGAGACAACATCTGGTGGTGCTGATGCACGACCATTTGTCACACATCACAATGCGCTCAATATGGATGTGTACTTGCGCATTGCCGCAGGAGAGTTGTGGCAGAAGCGTTTGATGGTTGCCGGCATTCCAAAGACATTTGAAATTGGGCGCATCTTCCGCAATGAAGGTATGTCTGCAGAGCACCTGCAGGATTACACACAGATGGAGTTCTACTGGGGCTATGCAAACTACCAGCAGGGTATGGCGCTTGTTGAGGAACTCTACAAGCACATTGCACAGGAGACCTTTGGCACACTCGAATTTACCATTGGTGAACACACTGTAGACCTTGGTGCGAAGTGGGAAGTGTACGACTACCGAGAAACTATTCTTGATAAAACAAGTATTGATATTAATGACACAACACTAGAAGCAATAGAGGATAAGTTGAAAGAACTGAATGTGAAGTATGACACCGAAGGCTGGAATATGACCCGTGCTGTCGATACTCTCTGGAAGTACTGTCGCAAACAAATCAGTGGTCCTGGCTTTTTGGTACATGTGCCAGTCTTTATGGAACCACTTGCAAAACGACATCAGGAAAACCCAGACGTCGTGGAACGTTTTCAGGTACTCATTGCAGGTTCTGAAAACGGCAAAGGATACAGCGAGTTGAATGACCCTATTGACCAACGAGAACGTTTTGAAGAACAACAAAAACTACGCGACAAGGGAGATGACGAGGCACATATGGCTGATTACGACTTTGTAGAAGCATTAGAATATGGCATGCCACCAACCTGTGGTTTTGGTTTTAGTGAACGGCTCTTTGCATTCCTTGCCAATAAACCTGTCCGCGAAGCGCAAATCTTCCCATTGATGAAGCCGAAGAACAACGACTAGCTTCTCTGCCTGAGCGAGATCACTCGCAAACAGGCAGCACCTAGCTACTAGCAGAAGAAACCGCCGCACTTTGTGCGGCGGTTTACACGCTTAAGAAAAAGTGGTAATGTGACAACAGGGTTCTTTCGATAAACAACTGCCCAAGGAGGCACAAGATGATCAGCCGAAAACTCTATCATGCTGTAGATCTGCTCACGTCCGGATTGTCTGCTGCTGGATTCAAGCCTAAGACCAGTATTTCACAAGAAGAAACTAATTCAATTGACATGATATGGAAATACGGCGAAGAAGGTTGTTCAGTATCGATCGGCATCCGTTTTCCAAGTCCACTTTTTACGACTGGGGAGTATAACGACCTTTACAGCAATGACAGCGCCATGTTGTTCTGTAAAATTCTC
>CBDUNJ010000080.1:0-2492 GCA_965368565.1 uncultured bacterium | reverse complement strand
CCTGCGTTGCTCTGTCACGTGCCTCACTTATAATCCGACGCACCTCTGCATCAATCTGTGTGGCAACTGTTTCTGAATACTTTTTGCCATCACTACCATCACTACCATAAAGCACTCTGCCCGAGCCACTTTCAAGCGCAACTGGCCCGAGCTCATCTGACATACCAAAACGAGTGACCATATCACGCGCCAAACCTGTCACCACTTTCAAATCATTTGAAGGTCCTGTGGTGATATCACCAAACACTATCTTTTCAGCAACATATCCACCCATTGCCATCGCAATTTGATCAAGAAAATCTTTTCTGCCTTTCAAGCGACGCTCTTCAAGTGGCAATGAGAGTGTGTACCCACCTGCATGTCCACGGGCAATAATGGATACTTTGTGAATTGGATCTGAGTGTGTTAACACCGATCCAACCAATGCGTGCCCCGCCTCGTGGTATGCCGTAATGCGTTTTTCTTTATCAGACAAAATGTGGCTCTTGCGTTCAGGGCCAATCATTACCTTTTCAATAGAACGAATGAGGTCATACTGTGCAATCTTTTTGCGCTCTTCTCGTGCGGCTAGTATTGCTGCCTCATTCATCAATGACTGCAAATCCGCTCCAGAAAGCCCTGGCGTTCGCTCTGCAATAACACGAAGCTGCACATCTTCTGCGAGAGGTTTTTTGCGAGCGTGAATACCAAGTATTTGCTCTCGGTCATCACGGTCGGGCAAATCAATCCGTACTCGTCGATCAAAACGACCAGGGCGAAGTAGGGCAGGATCCAACACATCAGGTCGGTTTGTTGCAGCCATAACGATTACTTTTTCATTTGGTTCAAAGCCATCCATTTCTACGAGTATTTGGTTCAGTGTTTGTTCTCGCTCATCGTTACCACCACCAACACCAGTGCCACGAACACGGCCAACGGCATCTATTTCATCAACAAAAATAATAGCGGGAGCTGTCTTCTTTGCGGTCTCAAACAAATCGCGCACACGACTCGCACCCACACCCACAAACATCTCTACAAATTCAGAACCTGAAATGGAGTAGAATGGCACCCCTGCTTCACCAGCGACAGCACGCGCAAGCAATGTTTTACCGGTACCAGGAGCTCCCATCAGCATTACTCCCTTTGGAATACGTGCGCCAATCTGAAGAAACTTTTTAGGGTTCTTCAAAAAATCAACGATCTCTAGCAGTTCTTCTTTTGCCTCTTTTACACCAGCAACATCAGCAAATGTTACTTTTTGATTTTCATCTTTTGGATCAATGAAGCGAGCCTTTGACTGCCCAAACGTAAACGCTTGCATACCAGCACCACCCCCTCGTGCCTGTCGCGTTAAAAACCACAAGAAAAATAAAATGAGAAGAATAGGGAAAATAAATGGAGCTAAAGCACCTAGCCAGAAGAGAAAACCAGAAGGGTTTTCTACTGTTATGTTAATAGAGCGAAGTGTTTCTTCAGGCACACCAAGTCCCGCGAGTGTCTCGGTGAGCGCTGTATTGCTCTCCTTTTTTGCACTGCCTTTTGATTCATCCACAAAGACAATTTCCAAATCATTACCTTTCACCGTTACCGAGACAACATTCTCTTCTGTAATTTCTGTTGCTAGTTCGGAGAGACCAAGTTCGCGCACGTCACTTGTCTGCTCAGCAATATAGCCGTATACAGAGATGAGTAATATGAATATAAAAATACTGGTGAGAAAGTTCACCCAAAATGGACGACGTGGTGGCAATGGTGTCTTTAGACCTCGTGCTTTTAGCTTTCTTTTTATTTGTTGTTTTTTCTTTGGCATTAGATGATTAGTATAGCAAATTATGCACACTAAAAAAATGGTAGCGTCGAGCAAAGCTCGACGCTACTTGGAGAATCGGTGTCAGTTGCACGAATCCTCGTCACTGATAGATCCAGGAATCTGGAGTATCAGCACAAGAACAACACAAGACACGATCCCAACCCCCACGACCACAAAGAAACCCTTTTGGAAAGATTGGAGTAACCCATAGAAAAACTCCTGATTCTTCTTACTTTCCCAAAACCAGTCCGCACCAGCGAGAAGAAAGATACCTGCCCCAAAAAGCAAGATGAACTCTAATACGCTTACCCCATCTCTCCTTACGTAACTCATCGCTCCTCCTTTTCTTTCTTATCTCTCTGCCCCTTTAGAAATAACCAGAGAGCTGGAATGGTATACAGTGCAAAAAAGACAAGAAAACCGAACAGGAAAAGTCCTCTTGTTGTTACTTGAGCAACTGGCTCTGGTTCTTGTGCCACAAATACCAGCGCTGCAACCTTTGGTCTTAGCCAGTCAGTTACGAAAAGGGTGGCCCCACCAAGCAGAAGTGTACACAGCAAACCGATTTTTTGATTCTCGTGACGTCCGTTCATTGATACCTCCTCAAGGTACTTATTCCAAAAGAATATTACCTATTTTATACAATGTTGTCAAACAAGCATGAAAACCGTACAATAGAGGAGTAGCAAATCTTGGATAC
>CBDUNJ010000079.1:0-2493 GCA_965368565.1 uncultured bacterium | reverse complement strand
GTGGCGAGACGGTTGTGTATGTTGCTGATGATGCGCGAATTATTGGACTTATCACACTTGCTGATGCCATAAAGCCTGAATCCTATACAGCCATAAAAAAACTTCACAGTCTTGGCGTGAAGGTAGCGATGCTTACTGGGGATACTGAACAGGTTGCCGAAGGTGTAGCACAGGAGCTCAGTATTGATACCTATTTTGCTGAAGTGCTTCCGGAAGACAAGTATACACATATCAAAAAACTTCAAGATGAAGGTAACGTGGTCTTGATGGTAGGTGATGGAGTGAATGACGCACCAGCACTAACACAGTCTGATGTGGGTATTGCCATTGGTGCTGGTACAGATGTTGCAGTAGAAGCAGGGGATGTTGTTTTGATGCGAAATAACCCTGACGACGTGGTGAAATTGATTGCATTGTCCAAAAAAGTGTACACAAAGATGATTCAAAACCTTGTCTGGGCGCTTGGATATAACATTGTTGCTATTCCAGCGGCAGCTGGTGTATTTGCCTTTTGGGGATTTTTCCTCCGCCCTGAAATAGGTGCCTTAGTGATGAGTTTATCGACGGTTATTGTCGTTGCTAATGCACTAACCTTGCGTAAAGTACATATTTAATCATAAAGAAGATCTCATACTGGAAAAGTCTCGGTTGATGCTATACTAAAACCATATTCAGTAACCATAAACACCTTGTATGCTCGACAACAACACCTACAACCTTATGAAGCAAATCGTGCAGGAACACAAAAGCCTGTGGCGAATTAAAGAAAACTACATCTCTGACGCACATGAAGATGACGGTATTGTAGCCTACTGGGAGGCACTTGAAAAAGACAAAGAGAGCCATATTAGAGACCTTCTTGAACTTCTCAAAGAACGACTAGACGATCAAAAATAACAAATCTCAAATAAGCACCAAACTCCAAATGTTTGGAATTTGGGACTTTGTGATTTATTTGTAATTTGCCTGCCCGCCATAGTCTTGGCGCAGGCGGGATGCTTGGTGCTTGTTTTTTGTGTAATTGTGAGTTAATATTGTCGCACTATGCCAAAGACAGCGAACGCACAAAAAGAAACAGCTCCGAAAGAATTTGCCGTTATTGAAACGGGTGGTAAGCAGTACCAAGTATCCGAAGGAGATGTTGTTACCATTGAAAAACTAGAGGACCTAGAAGAAGGTGCCTCAGTGACCTTTGACAATGTGCTTCTCGTAGACAATGGTTCAGACACTACTATTGGTACTCCATACATCAAAGGAGCAAAGGTAACTGGCACACTCCAAGAAGCAGGTAGAGCAAAGAAAATCACTGTAGTAAAGTTTAAATCAAAGAGTCGCTACCACAAGAAACGCGGACACCGACAGCCATACGTCAAAGTCAAGATTGAAAAAATATCCTAAACAAAAACAGTGCCGAAGGCACTGTTTTTTTATGTATTCTGCTTTCTGTTTTCTAAAGCACTCTTGAGCGTATCTCTGTCTGAATATTCAAGCTCTGTTCCTGTCGAAAGCCCCCTGCCAAGTACTGACACACTCACACCCGTTCCTTGTACAACAGGGGAGAGAAGTGATGCAATAAGACGTCCCGTATATTCACCGTCAGGCGTAGCGCTCGTAGCAATGATGACTTCTTTCAAATCCTCTTTACCACGTTTCTGAACAAGCTCTTCTAGGACGGCTCCACGGACTGCATCTTTTGCATCATCTGTAGCAACTGACACAGTACCTCCCAATACAAAATAATACCCCTGATATGTGCTACTTCGCTCTATTGCATCAAGATCGGCGTCTTTTTCTACAACCATTAAAAGAGAAGCATCACGAGTGGTGTTACTACAAATGCTACACACACCATCCACGTTCCTATCATCATCGTAATACCGATGACACTCTGAACATTGTGCAATAGCACCACCAAGTTCATTAATCTTTTTTGCCAAATCTCTACGATACTCAGAGGGGGCACGCAGCAAATGATAGACAAATCGTTTTGCCTGCCGAGGACCAATGCCCGGAAATTTCAAAAAAAGTTCTGCAAGTTGTTCAATAGATTTATTCATCTCAAAAAACTACCAATCTATCTATTAAAAATCGTCTACACCTGCAGCCTGTTCCTCATAGCCTGAGGTGACACCTGACTGGGCAATAGCTCGAAATGTTGCCTTTTTAGAATCAAAGTGGAACTCAAGCATGCCCGTTGGACCATTACGGTGTTTTTCAATAAGAAGTTGAATGATGTTGTTTCGCTCTTCTCGTTCTTTGGTATAGACATCAGGGTTGTGCAAAAAGCAGACGACATCAGCATCTTGCTCAATAGAACCTGAATCCCGAAGGTCAGAGAGCTGTGGACGCCCCCGACGTTGCTCAATGGCACGAGAAAGCTGTGAAAGGGCGATAACCGGCACATCAAGCTCTCTCGCAAGCTGTTTCAATGACCGTGATATCTCTGTAATTTGCTGCACCATAGAATCAGAAGACTTCATTTTTGTTGGAGCC
>CBDUNJ010000078.1:0-2505 GCA_965368565.1 uncultured bacterium | reverse complement strand
ATAGTGTATTGCCACACAAAGAGAGCTAACGGAGATATAACTGCAACAAATAAAATATGCAGGAGTGGAGATGTTATACCGCTTTCAAATAGGGTGAGTGCAGTGATGCCGTGTAGTACAAATAGCAAGATTAGTGCAGGTATGATAATGCGAAGAGTGCGAGTAAGTGTGTAGAGTAGCACCGGAAGAAGTGCAGCGCAGAAGAGCCAGAGAAGTGTATAGAAATATGGTAAAGGGGTAAGCCTCCATCCGTGTATAAGCTGATTTGCTATATTTGCTTGAATACCAACTCCGGGCATTAGTGCGCCACGGGAAACAGGTACTGCTTGTTCATCGTGAAGGTCAGGCGCTGTGGCACCAATAAAGATCAATTTATTTGCAAAGGTTGCATTTGGGGCAGTTAATGCTTCACTGAGTGAAATGCGTGGAATGCTGTTTGGCTCATCTGCGTACACTATTCGTTGCCGCGTGTCTTTAAATGGTTGGTAGGTAATTCCAGAATAGGCAATAACTTGTTCCGCAAATGAAATGTGTGTTGTGTTGTCTGTTGTGTTTGTAAATATCTGAGCAGGGAGACTGCGCACAACACTATCGGGATCAATGGTGAGATTCACGTGTCCGAGGTGTACCTGTGGTGAGTCGGTAAATTGTGAAAGTGGTGAGAGTGCTGAGGCTTCTTTTCTACCCTCAATGGGGAAAATAAGCGGGTATGAAATCTGTTGAAGTGCTTTTTCTAGTGACGCGTCATCGTTTTGACCAAGTCGTGATGGCTCAGCGAGCATAACGTCAAAACCAACAGCAAGAGGTTGTGCTACCTCAAGCTTCTTGAAGAGTTCTGTATACACTGTGCGAGGAAGTGGCCACTGCCCAAGCTCTGCCAGAGAAGTGTCATCTATAGCAACTATAAGAAGGCGGTCATCAATAGGTCGTTCGCTAAAAAAGCGATCTTGAATACGGTACTCAATACCAGAGAAAAGTCCAAGCCATAAAGAAAGAAGCGCGAGTAGCACTACTGCACTACCGATAGCTATAGCAATAAGTGAATCTTTCATAACGTGCGTTACCCTCTGAGTTCGCCAGTTGCGTTCGGTAGGGCAGGTACTACTTTAAAAATAGGTGTTTTGCCGAGGAATGCTTTCAGACCATCTTTCCACACAGCGGTTATTGCTCCGGATGACTCACCAAATTCAGCAACTGATGGATCAAGTTTCGGAACAAAGGTTCCTGGAGAGCTCATTGAGCCAATAGGACCCACAACAGACCAGGTCACCTTTTCTGTAGCTGGTACCGTTGTACCGTCTTCAAATTGGAGCACTGCTTCAAGTACAACTCGAGTGCCTTCAACGACAGGTTGTGAAAGGTCTGTTTTTGTTCTGAGTATAAGCCCACTAACTTTTTGTGTGTCTGAAGTAGGTGCTTCTTCTATGGTTCGAGGTGTTGTGTTTTCATCAATAAAACGCTGGAGTCGTTCGCGAAGTAGTTCAGGTTTTCCTACGGCCTCTAGAAAATCTTCACCGAGATATTTCTTAAGAAGCAGTAAGAGCTCCTCATTGGAGTAGTTACGGACTTTTTCTGCAAGTTCGTTTTCATTACGTTCGGAGAGGTGTTGTGTAATGGTTGTACGAATAGCATCAAAGGGAAGTGCTTCTGTTAGCGTATCTCGCACTTTGTCAGCGATGGTTTCTCGCGCCACATCCTCTTTTTCCTCTAATTGTTTTCGTAATTCTTCTCGTCGTTTCTCTACCTCTGCAGTAAAGGCCTCTTGAATTTCAGCGCGAATGGTTGCACGTACTTCTTCGGGGCTAAGGTCTTGAGCACGCAATTCCTCAAAACGCTTTTGTAAAGGACCGTCGTTTTCTCGTTGACGTTCTATCCACTCATTAATTCGTGTTTGGGTAAGGTCTTCAATTTTCTTTTTTACAATCTCTCGTTTTTCTGAAATGAGAATTTCTACATCCTCGCGGGTGAGTTCAATAACATCATCTGTAGTGATAGATGTCTCGGTTTCAAGCACTGGTTTGCCAGTTGTTGGATCAAGGGCGAAAATTGCGACAGTACTTTCAGAACCAATAAAGGTTGTGTGCTCACTGTCAGCGTCGGTACCAAATGAGGTACCACGCACGGTTGCTACCGCGTGTGCCGTTTCAACTTCCCATGAGGAGTCAGGGTTAATGAATGAAATTACATTTGACCAGACACGTCCTGTTGAAACAGATAGTCGCACAACAAGAGAATCAGTGTCGCTTTCATAGGTTGCTTCAGTAACAGTAAGTGTGGTGTTTGGATCGATGCGTGCTTGTGATCCATCAGGGAAGTAGAGCACAGCACTGCCCTTGGTATCTGTTTGAACTGTCGCACCTGATACAACCTCATCACCGGTTACGAGTGTGCGGAGCACGGCACCGTTTGCATCAATTTCGGTCACCGTGTCACTTTCAACAACAATCCATGGTTCAGTTAAGACATCAGCAGATGCTTGCTTCTTATTTTTAATTAGGAAAAATC
>CBDUNJ010000077.1:0-2575 GCA_965368565.1 uncultured bacterium | reverse complement strand
AAGTGCACACGAATCTGGTGTGTTCGCCCAGTTTTTGGTGACACAGACAAATAAGAAACCTCAGGTGAACGTTTGAGTACACTAAATTCAGTAGTTGCCTCGCGCATCTTGCCTCGTGCGCCACGCTGTGCAGACCATTGTCTAAAATCCTTATTACTCTTCCCTATTGGTCTCTCAATAACACCCTTATCTTCTTTTATATTTCCATATACAAATGAACGATACTCTTTTTCAATTGTTCTTTCTTTAAACTGCTCTTTCAGGTGAACAAACATTTCCTGTGTTCGCGCCACCAGAAGAACACCTGAGGTTTCTTTGTCTATGCGATGCACAATGCCGGGGCGTTCAATTATCTCTCCAGTTCGCAAGCGCATTTCCTCTCCTATTCCACGTAATTCTGGATACTGCACAAGCAACCAATCAACGAGTGTTTCCTCTTTAGATGAACCGTCCCTATGCACGAGCATACCGCTGGGTTTATTAACCACAAGAACGTGCTCATTTTCAGAAATAATACGCGGGGCATTCATTGCACTGTATGGTAGCAGAAATAAAAACCTCTAGCGATGCTGAGAGTTTTTAATGGGGGGGCGATGCAGGAGTCTTGATTCTTACAGAATCTGTATAGGTTGTCGATATTTCAGAAAATATCTGACTAACCTTTTCAAGTCCTGCATCGCCTCACAGTCACAAAAAGAGAGCAACACATCCGTGTTGCTCTCTTGTATCTGTGGGCGATGCAGGACTTGAACCTGCGACCTTTTCGGTGTAAACGAATTGCTCTACCAACTGAGCTAATCGCCCGACGCAAAAATAGTACACCACTCTTACAGTTTTTTCAATAATTAAACCCCCACACAGTGGTGGGGGTTTCCTTTCGTTTGTTGTCTGTAGCACCAAGGTGCCACGCGAATACATATATCTGAAAACCGAGAGATCGGTTGATTTCTTCTTGCACAGCACACAATGTGTCGGAGACGGCTACCCGCCCCTTGGTGTGTCGGAGACCTCTGAGGCCCCTTTACTGCACGGCTCGGATACTAGCTCTTCCTTCACTCGCCTTTCCTTTGGCGAATCCATACCGCTCACGACATTCACCACAGGGGCGACTGCCCGTTACGTGCCCAAGCACCTTCGGGAACGGTACTGACTTTCCACAGGCAGGCATCATAACGACCGGCTTACCTTCTGCTACTCGGCCAGGAATGATAGGGAGGCTGTCTTCAGCGCCTGTCTCTTCAAAGACGAAACATCTTGAGTATTTTGCCAGCTCCTTACGAAGCGACTGAATGTCTTCTTCGTTGTCTTGGATGGTTTTCCCGAGAGCAAACTCCACCTGTCCTGCTCTCTCCCGATACTTATCCGCCTCTTCTCTCCAAGACAGAGCTAGATTTCTTGCGTGCCTTTCCCTTTTGAGCAAAAAGTGCGTCCAGGCGGCAGCACCGATAATCAAGAGATCAATGTGGAGCCAAAGCACCCATTTAGATGGGCCCCTTTCAAGTTTCTCGATTCGCTCTTGGGCGGCGTCAAGAAATGTAGCCTGAACACCATATCGCCTTTTGAGTTCTTTGATTTCCTGGTCTTTCTGGGCAAGCTCTTCATTGCGAGCTCGGATTTCTTTCCCTGCCAGATCAGCCTCCTGCTCTGCAAGGAGCATCAGCTCCTCTTGAGTAACAACAAGACTCTCTTCTGTTGTAGCGTGCTCTCCCCCATCAGGATCTGAAGGGGTCGTGCTTATGATCGGAACAGCGCCCTGCTCTACATCGCGAGTGTTTTTGTTGGCATCTGCGTGAGTCGGCGAATGACGCTCTACCATTGCCGTCTTGTTGTTTGAAACCATCTTCGGCAGAAAAATCTCTTCTCCTGCATAAATCAGGTTCGGGTCTTCAATTACGGCACCACCATGCCGATAAGCGCCAGCCACACAGCGAGAAACAAACGCTCCCTGTGCGCCACGAGTGGCACACAAACCAGAAAGCGTGTCACCACGCTCCACCGTAAGGGCATCATGCTCGTCCATATGCGGACGAGTATACACGGCGTGAACAACGTCCGTTGTATTTAGAACGAACAACTGTTCGCTGTTTTCGGGAACGAAAAGCGGCACGAGTTCTTCGGTGACCTCTTCTTCGCCAGCCATCACAAGAGCCGGAAGTGGCTCGTGCAATTCCGGAACGACTTTCTGCTCGCTGGTCACATCTGTGGTGACCGCCGGAATAAGCTCGGAGTTTACGCTCGCGCAACCAACGAAGGTCACGAGGATCAGAATGAGAAGCACGAAGTTGTTGATGCGCATAGCATCTCCTTTTTTGATTTCAGATATATGTACCAAGTACCAAACGATACTTGGTAATTTCAAGGTACTGTATGTGTAGCAACTGCTCCTTTTTGGAAACAGTCGAAATATTCTTATTCTATAGCAGATATTACGACTTTATATGTGTTTGTCAACCCCTCACCTCTGTGCTACGCTTGTAGTGCCCCCGTAGTTCAACGGATAGAACACCGGGCTTCTATCCCGTCAATGCGGGTTCGATTCCTGCCAGGGGCACATACAACACTAAGGCGGGATGCG
>CBDUNJ010000076.1:0-2631 GCA_965368565.1 uncultured bacterium | reverse complement strand
ATTGCGCCAAAGGAGCGCTGGTAATCCAGTAATATAAGGATTGATGTGGTGACAAGCCCATTGACAAACCATAACTGAAATGCGAATGTTTGTGCAGAAGTTGGAACAACAACGCAAGAGGAGAAAGAGATGGGCAAACTTGGTTTCAGTGTACAAGCAATGGATTGTCTCAGAGACAAAGACTTCCTGGAGTCAATAGATGTAGAAACTATCACTCTTGTCGCAAGACCAGACTCAAGCTTTTGCGAACTGCGTGTACATAACGCTGTGTTCGTAGGTATCGTCGGACCCTGTGACAATGAAGAGGTTTTGAGAGTTCTCGAGGCAATGGACACAGAACTCGCCCCTGGAATGATCAAGGGCACCCTCGTCGCTCTCATCAGAGAATCGGTCAAGCTTGGTGTCGAGATGGAACGGAAACGAGTCGAGTTGCTCAATGAAGCAAAAGCTGAGACTGGTTAGTTCTTGGTTCGATCTGCCAACCCCCACACCCCAGAGGTGTGGGGTGTTTTGTTTTTGTGGTGCGAAAGAAATGTATTTCTTTTTTGCCTAACTATATTAATATAATAATATATTATTATATTAATAGGTTTTGTTATGTAAGGTGTTACGTAACAGATAGGTTATTCTACAGCTCCAGTACCAAAATTTTCAAAACATCATCCCGCACTGAAATTCTCAATATTAAGAATATGGGATAAGAAAGCGTGTGAGGAATACTCACGATAGTGATAGTTGGATAGAGCTAAATTTGGGGCGGGACTTAAGAGTTTCAAACGACAAAACCGCCGCCCCAAAGGGGCGGCGGTTTATGTCGGAAACTCTAAAGCATCTTTACCTCAATTGAGACACCGGATGGAAGGGAGAGACTCGTAAGTGCCTCTATTACCTTAGGTGTTGGGTTTGGGATATCAATCAATCGCTTATGTACACGCATTTCAAATTGTTCTCGTGCGTCCTTGTGTACAAATGATGATCGATTCACCGTGTACTTCTTGAACTCAGTAGGTAATGGCACAGGACCAACGGTCTCCACATCGTGGCGAAGTGTCGTATCCATAATCTGCCGCACTGCTGTGTCCAGAAGTTTGTTTTCATAAGCGTGAACACGAATGCGCAACTTTGCGACTTCGTCTCCTGCCTTTTTTGTTTCTTTTTTCGAGGTACTTTTTGCCATAGTCAGTTTATACAGAGCGCATACTACGTGAGTTTTGCACTCTATGCAAGGTCATTATGCTTATGCGACGATCTTTGTCACCACACCAGCACCTACAGTCTTACCACCCTCACGAACAGCAAATCGTCGCTGATCTTCAAGAGCAATCGGTGCAACAAGCTTCACTTTAAAGGTGATTGTGTCACCCGGCATTACCATTTCAGTTCCTTCTGGAAGTGTTACCTCACCAGTTACGTCAGTTGTACCAATGTAGAACTGAGGCTTGTACCCGGTAAAGAATGGTGTGTGACGTCCACCTTCTTCCTTTGAGAGCACGTACACTTCTGCCTCAAATTCAGTATGTGGTGTCACTGAGCCTGGTGCTGCAAGCACCTGACCACGTGTAATGTCTTCCTTTTTCGTACCACGAAGAAGGATACCTGCGTTGTCACCTGCTTGTCCTGAATCAAGTGACTTGTTGAACATTTCAACACCAGTAACAGTTGTTTTACTGGTATCTTTGAGACCAACGATCTCAATTTCTTCACCAACCTTCACTACACCGCGCTCGATACGACCAGTAACCACTGTTCCACGACCTTCAATTGAGAAAATGTCCTCGATTGGCATCATAAATGGTTTGTCAGTCTCTCGCTCAGGTGCTGGGAAGTACGTGTCCATAGCGTCTGCAAGTTCAATAATCTTTGAACCCCATTCACCATCTGGTGCATCATCAAGCGCCTTAAGGCCTGAACCACGAATAATTGGAGCATTCTCACCATCGTATTCATACTTGGTAAGAAGCTCACGAACCTCTTCTTCCACAAGGTCAACGAGGTCTTGGTCATCAACCATATCTACCTTGTTAAGGAAGACAATAATCTTTGGTACACCAACCTGCTTCGCAAGCAAGATGTGCTCACGAGTCTGTGGCATAACACCATCAGAAGCTGCAACTACAAGCACAGCACCGTCCATCTGGGCTGCACCAGTAATCATATTCTTGATATAGTCGGCGTGTCCTGGCGCGTCAACGTGTGCGTAGTGACGATTTGGCGTCTCATACTCACTGTGTGAAAGCGCGATAGTAATACCACGTGCCTTTTCCTCAGGTGCGTTGTCAATCTGGTCAACGGCCTTTTCTGAAGCACCGTATCCATCACCTTTGGCGTGCAACGTGTGAAGAATTGCCGCTGTCAATGTAGTCTTTCCGTGGTCTACGTGACCAATGGTTCCCACATTGATATGCGGCTTACTGCGATCAAATTCTGCTGCCATAATAGTAATCTAGTTAGCCTTTAAATAATATATTTGTACCTGCCACAAGAGCACGAGAACGATACCTCATGGCAATTACAAATCCCTACACAACATCACGCACATTCATCTTCAACAGATGAAAAACAGCGCGTGTTGCGCATTGCCATCAAGCATACCAAATAAACTCAGTGCGTCAAGCAATAACAGGTTCTCTA
>CBDUNJ010000075.1:0-2710 GCA_965368565.1 uncultured bacterium | reverse complement strand
AAGGGCAGATACAAATGAAAAAACCCCTGCGGTTGTTTGCACGGGTATCATAAACGATAAAACGATAAGTATCGCGGATGTGTGTGAAAGTACTGCTACTTTTATCACTCTGTATGTCATCCGGAGCTTTGTGGCCGAAGCCTCTCCAAAATCACGTGGGTTGGGTTGTATAAGCCAGTGTTTTATGCGACCTTGTGCGCCAGTGATACATCCGATATGGCTTTGTTAAGCCACTTACAGCCGTCCCTTCGTCCGATACGAGTGCCAGTATAGCAGTCCCGAAAAGGAAGTCAATGGGGTTATGCACACCTTGTTTAGTTAGTAGAAAAGTGTACAGCACGTAGAAAAGTTGACATTTCATGCAGAAAATTGTAATGTGCCGGGAGATTGAACAACCGCCGAAGGAGGCGTCATGTCTGTTCTACCAAGCGAAACAAGCACACTTGAAGCAGAGGTTCGCCGTCTGAAAGAAGAAAATAGGCTTCTCCAAGACATGCTCCGTATCGAACGAGGGGAGAAGCCCGATAGAGTGCCAGACCATTGGTTCTATGCGGCTGGCCAGTGGCAGCGCAAACTCGAGGATTTCCCCCTCAACGGGGTTGTTTGGCTAGACCAGAGCAGCAACCTTTGGGCTTGGTACAATCCCCGCGAAGGTCCCTCCGAGGGCACCTGCGAGAGTGCGCTGGAGGCCATGCAAACCTTCGACAAGACCTGGGAGGAGCACCTCGGCAAGCAGACCACGTGATCTCACCCGTCTGCCACTCGCCAGCACACATGTGTGCTGGCGGGATTTTGTTTTGTCTGTTTGGTTATTTGAGATTTGGGATTTATTTCGGATTTCGATATTAGAATTTTGAATTTCAGCACCATACTGCCACTCCTGTGGTAGTATGATGCTGTTATGCATCATCTTGAAGGATTAAACGAACAACAAAAACAAGCTGCGGCACACACTGATGGCCCACTCTTAGTTGTTGCAGGCGCTGGCACTGGCAAAACACGAGCTATAACACACCGTATCGCCAATCTTATTGCAACAGGCGTTGCCCCCGAGAAGATTCTCGCCATTACCTTCACCAACAAAGCAGCAGCCGAAATGCGTGAGCGCATCCACACAATGCTCAAGACTGAGCCGCTCAACAGAAATGGTATCCCATTTGAGAATAAAGGTCCGTTCATTGGCACCTTTCACTCTCTTGGTGTACACATTCTCCGCAACCACGGAAAAGCAATCGGCGTACCACGTCATTTCAGCATCTATGACCGCGACGATTCACTACGAGCAATCAAAACTTCTATGAAAGAGGCAGGTCTTGATACAGAAGAGTTTGCGCCGAATATGATCCGTGCACTTATTTCCCGTGCAAAAGGGGAGGGTGTTCATTGTGATGAATACAGAGAACGTGCGGCAGCAGGGACCCACGTTATGCAAGCAGTTGCAGAAACATGGGAACGATATGAGGCACTCCTTAAAGAAGAGCGTGGTCTTGATTTTGATGACCTCCTCTTATTACCTCTCGCACTCCTTCGAGACACTGAATCTGTGCGTTCACACTATCAAGAAAAATGGTCACATATTCACATAGATGAGTACCAAGATACCAATACAGTGCAGTATGAAATCTCAAAGATTCTCGCCCTACGCCACCGCAACATCTGTGTTGTTGGCGATATGGATCAATCAATTTATAGCTGGCGAGGCGCACGACCTCGCAATATGAAAACATTTGAGAGAGACTTTCCAGAGGTTACCAAAGTGCCTCTTGCAGAAAACTACCGCTCAACACCAATCATTCTTGAAGCAGCAAATCGTACGATAGAAAAAAATACACTACGAAAAGAGGAGAAGCTCTACACAAGTAGCACTGGAGGAGACGCAATTGGTATAGCCCTCTGTGGTGATGAAGGGGCAGAAGCACGATTTGTTGCAGAGGAAGCTTTCAATCTTATTAGACAAGGTGTCTCTGCATCAGAAATAGCAGTACTCTTCCGTACAAATTTCCAATCACGAGCCCTCGAAGAAGCATTCCTCCATATGAATGTTCCGTATCAAGTGGTGGGCACTCGTTTCTTTGAGCGACGAGAAGTAAAAGATGTATTGGCATATATTTCTGCATCAATTAACCGTGATGCTATTTCACATATCAAACGTATTGCAAACACGCCTCGTCGAGGAATAGGGAAGGTGACATTGCTACATATGGTTACCAACAGGACTACCGAACTATCACCACGAGCCCAAGACACTGTCTCTTCTTTTTATAGGATTCTTGATTCTATAGCTGAATATGCACAAACACACAGCGTATATGAAATAGTTGCTCACACAGCAAAGACAAGTGGTGTTGAAGGGATGTTAAAGGACGAAGGCGATGATGGAGAAGAGCGACTCTTCAACGTTCGCGAACTTGCTGCGCTTGCAAAGCGATACGACCACCTGCCTCCACAGACGGGTCTCTTAAAATTTCTTGAGGATGCTGCCCTCGCTGCAGACCAAGATGCAATAAAATCTTCCGAGGACTCAGTCAAGCTAATGACCATCCACGCAGCAAAAGGTCTGGAATTTTATTATGTCTTTATTACAGGACTTGAAGATGGACTCTTTCCAATACGACGGGATGATATGACAAAAGACGATGAAGAGGAAGAGCGACGACTCTTCTATGTGGCGCTTACTCGTGCCCGAAAACGTGCGGTGCTTACCTATGCA
>CBDUNJ010000074.1:0-2805 GCA_965368565.1 uncultured bacterium | reverse complement strand
GTTTCGACATCCGCGCCTATTGCGTTTAACACCAACTGAACTTGAGCCACCTCCCAGACTTGAACTGGGGACCTTCGCTTTACAAAAGCGTTGCTCTACCAACTGAGCTAAGGTGGCGATATTTACTTGTCCTACATACTACTATCTGCACCTTACTGTTGGCAACGCTTTTGAACAAAAGGTTCGATTGTCTCCCAGACACTCTCACCTCTACCAACTGAGCTAAGGTGGCGATATTTCTTCCTGCACACATACACTATTTGAACGAAAAGAGTATACCAACTTACACAAATGAATGCTAGTCCTCTATGCTCCCACCACTGTTCTGACGTTTGTGTTCACTAATCTGCTTCAAGAAAAGTGACGCCGCTCCACGTTTTTTTATAACTCCACGCGAACGTGCAGTTCGCAAAAAAGAATGTACCATCTTACCAATAAAGCTAAAAAGAGCTCTAATACCATGCGCCAAAAACCACCGAGTACCTCTCCCGAGTGATTCTAGTACATACATACCTCCTTCTTCAATAGCTCTAATGACTGTTACCCAGATACGCTCAAAAAAGCTACTTGAGCGCGCCACTATCTGCAGGTAAAAGGGGCGTTCAGTTTTTTGTGCAGCAAATAATTCAAGCAAAGTAAAAAGACCGAGCAGTGTTCCTGATACTGTAAAAACCCACGTGGTGAGTGTCATAGTAGATAACTAAATAGTAAAACAGACAAAACGACCGATCGCTGTATTCTCACCAAACTTCTGAGTAGCTTCCTTAACAAGATCATCAACAGTTCGATCTGTATCTTTGATGTAAGGCTGAGAAAGTAACACTTTTTCCTGAAAATATGAATCAAGTTTACCTGAAAGAATCTTTTCTTGTAACTCTTTTGGCTTATCTTCAATCTCTTTAATAAATACCTCTTTTGCTTTCTCTTTTGCTTTCTCGTCTATATCATCCATAGAAAGATACTCTGGTTTTGTTGCAGCAACTTGCATAGCAAGTTCATATGCGAGCTTCTGAAATTCTTCATTTTTTGCAACAAAATCTGTTTCGCACAAAAGCTCAACCATCGCACCAACGCTTCCATTGCCGTGAATATACGATTGCACCACACCAGAGCCAAGTTCTCGATCTGCTTTCTTATCAGCAATAGCACCACTCTTCTTTCGTAAAATAATACGGGCTTTTTCTTGGTCGCCATCTGCTTCCTCAAGAGCTTGCTTTACTTGCATAACAGAGACACCTGTCTCATCTCGTAATTTTTTAATATCTTCTGTGGTAATAGCCATAGATGTATGTCACTAGTATATACGAATTTATAATGCACCCATTTACACACGGGCACTACCGGTCACTTTCTGCAACGCTCTTTTTTGCTGGAGCTGTTGCAGTATTTTTCTTAAATGCCTCCTGTAAATGCTCAACAACGTACTGGATAGTATGATGATTAGAATCATTTGCAGGAATCGGATACGCAACCTGTGCCAAATCAGCATCAGAATTTGCAAGTGCAATTACTGGAATATGTTTGTGTACTGCCTCTGCAACAGCAATATGTTCATGTTTTGGATCTATCACAACAAGTGCAGCAGGCAATTTTTTCATTGACACAAGGCCACCAAAGTTTTTCTCAAGAGCATCCATCTCTCTATCGAGAAGCAACCGTTCTTTCTTTGTATACTTATCCTTTAATACACCCTTCTCTTTGTCTTCACGGATCTCCTCAAGGCGATCAACACGGCTTCGTATTTGCTTAAAGTTAGTAAGCATACCACCAACCCAACGATCGGTTACAAATGGCTGGTTAAGCACTTCAGCCGCTTCACGAACATACTTCTTTGCTTCATTCTTTGTTGAAACAAAAAGCACCTGTTTTCCATCAGCAGCGAGTGAACCGAGAAATGTCTCTGCTTCAGTGAGAGCTTCAACCGTCTTTTCAAGATCAAAAATTTCAACCCCATCTTTGGTACCAAAAATAAACTCCTGCGCTGTTGGGTGCCGGCGTGATTTTGAATAGGCATAATGTGCGCCTCGTTCAAAAAGCTCTTGTATCTGTGTTGTTGTATCTGTCATACAAAAAAATAAGCCCGTTTGGGTACAAAGAGTGTACCAAAAAAAGCCTTACTCAGCAAGCCCTCGCACTACCTTACTCAGTATTGGGAGTAAGCTCTTCAGACCTCTTAAGCAATGTGTCAATTATATCCCCTATGCCACCCTTTAGCACGCCTTCAATATTACTCCACGACTCTTTAATCCTGTGGTCAGTAATTCTGTCTTGCGGGAAATTATATGTTCGTATCTTTTCTGACCGATCGCCAGTACCAATCTGATCACGTCGCTCTGAAGCATACTTCTTTGCTTCTTCTTCCTCTTGAAGAGCATCCAGTTTTGCAGAGAGAATTTCCATAGCTTTTTCACGATTCCGAGCCTGTGTTCGTTCAGCTGTGGAACGTACATCTATTCCTGTTGGTATATGAATAATCCTAACAGCGGTCTCCACCTTGTTTACGTTCTGTCCACCAGCACCACCAGAACGTGAAAACTCAACTTCCAACTCAGTAGGATCTATTTCAATATTTTTTAAATCCTGAATACTACCGTCATCGGATAAATCACCTTCGAGAATGGTTAATATGGGGTTTCCCTGAAAACGTTTAAGTCGATCTTTGTTGTTTAATAAAAACGATGTGCAAAATATTTTAGAATCATTAATCAACATTAAACCGAAATGAGGATATTCGGTATTCATCTCCAGATTAGTAACAGTATATTTTTCAGATTGAGAAAACCCAAAAAAACAACTAAGAAAAGA
>CBDUNJ010000073.1:0-2826 GCA_965368565.1 uncultured bacterium | reverse complement strand
GACCAAATCAAAGATAAACTTTCCATAGAAGAAGTTGTTGCGTCCTATATCAAATTGGATCGAGCTGGCAAAAACTTTAAAGCGCGCTGCCCATTCCACAATGAAAAGACTCCTTCTTTTATGGTTTCTCCAGATCGTGGCACCTACCACTGTTTTGGATGTAGCCGTGGTGGAGATATATTCTCATTTGTTGAAGAATTTGAGGGTACGGACTTTAAAGGTGCACTCAAGGTATTGGCGGCACGCGCTGGTGTAGAACTTACTCCAATTGACCCAAAGAAAAAGAATGAACGCGATAGGCTCTTTGGTGCACTTGAAGCAGCTACAACATTCTTTGAACATAGGCTACGGAAATCAGAAACGGCACAAAACTACCTTACTGAGCGTGGCTTGCAAGAAAAAACTGTGCAGGAGTGGCGACTTGGTTTTATTCCAGATGAATGGCGCCTACTCAAAACACACCTTGAAAAACAAGGCTATACCGAAACAGAACTTATAAAAGTTGGACTCATAAAGAAAAGTCCTAAAGGAGGAGAGTCATACGATACATTTCGTGGGAGGATTATGTTTCCAATTTTTGACAGCACTGGTCGGGTTGTTGGATTTTCAGGACGAGTCTTTGAAAGCGACTCTGAAGCAAAGTATCTCAATAGCCCAGAAGGGCCACTGTTTGATAAAAGCAGGATTCTCTATGGTCTACACCAAGCAAAAACTGAGATACGGAAATACGACTTCTGTATCCTTGTTGAAGGTCAAATGGATGTGCTCGCGGCACACCAAGCTGGCTTTGCCAACACTGTTGCCATACAAGGGACAGCGATGACACCTGAGCACGCAGCACTACTCAATCGGCTTACTGATAATATTGTCATTGCACTTGATGCTGATGATGCAGGGGTTGCTTCAGCAGCAAAAAGCACATTACAAGGATTGGTACGTGCTATGGATGTAAAAGTTGCACGATTGCCAAAGGGGAGCGATCCGGCAGACCTTATACAACAAGCGCCTGAGAGCTGGAAAGAATCTGTACGGAAAGCATCCCATATTGTGGAATTTCTTACTAATATCATTAGAGAAGATGAGTCTGACCTCAGAAAACAAAAGCTTCGTATCAGACGTGAGGTACTCCCTTATATTGCTCATATGGACAATAAAATGGATCAAGCACACTTTCTTACCTATCTTTCACGAATAACTGAAGTGCCTGAAAGCGCGCTTCAGGATGAAATGCGAAAAGTCGCTGACTCACTCACTATGCCAGAAAAGATGGCCGAGACTTCAGCAGAAGGCACTCCTACTGAAGGAACCCGGAGTCCAGCTGACCGTATCGCACGAATACTTATAGGCCTCCTCCTTTGGCAAGAACAAGTAAAAGAACCTGAGGTAGATGTCTCTGAACTTCGCAAGGAAATCCAAGATCTTATTGGAAATGACCTGTACACATTATTTTCAGCAGATGCTGAAGAATACGCATTTGAGGCAGAGCAACTCTATGGTGGAGCAGCTCTCAAAGGATCACGCGAGTTGATACATTTACTCCGTGAGCACATTCTCAAAAGAGAATTTACAGAAACTATGCGGGAGCTCAAGCAAGCGGAGACGAGTGGAGATTCGTCACGCGCGCTTGGTCTCTTGCAACAATGCAGAGATCTTTCGCAACAAATAGAGCAATTACGCGTCACTGACGAGTAACGCATTTCATTACAAACAATTTACACACATCTATGCCAACAAAAAAAACAACAAAAAAGAAAAAGGCTTCTGCGAAAAAAACCACTCGCAAAAAGAAGACAACAAAAAAGAGAGCTGTTAAAAAAGCTTCTACGAAAAAAACAGCAGTAAAGAAAAAAGCACCTGCAAAGAAAAAGGTTGCAAAAAAAGCTTCTACGAAAAAACGTGTCCCAGTACAAAAGAAAGCTGCAAGCAAAAAAAGTGCTCCAAAAAAGAAAATGACCAAGAAAGAAGCACGTATGCAGAAAAAAGCTGTAAAATTGTACGATAAAGGAAAGGATCGTGGTTTTGTTACCTATGATGAAATTCTAAAAGAGTTTCCAACTATTGAAGACGACCTTCTCTTTCTTGAAGAGGTGTACGGTGAACTGAGTGCACAAGGCATAGATGTGCTTGAATCTGGAGGAATGCTCCAAATAGGAGACGAGGATCCAAAAGGGGGAAGAAGTGTATACCGTAGGGATGACAAAGGGTACGACTCTATTCAAATGTACTTGCGAGAGATTGGTCAGTACAGCCTTATTAATGCACATCAAGAAAAAGAGCTGGCAAAGCGTATTGAAAAAGGTGACGAGGAAGCGAAAAATCTTCTTGCTCGAGCAAACCTTCGCTTGGTTGTATCTATAGCAAAAAAATATGCAAACAGAAGTCCAAACCTTACACTACTTGACCTTATTCAAGAAGGTAACTTGGGTCTCTTTAAAGCTGTAGAGAAATTTGATTGGACAAAAGGGTATAAGTTTTCAACCTATGCGACATGGTGGATTCGACAAGCTATTACTCGCGCCATTGCTGACCAATCCCGAACAATTCGCATCCCTGTGCATATGGTGGAAACCATTGCTAAATACAAGCGCATCAAGCGACGTATGGCACAAGATCTAGGACGTGATGCACTACCAGAAGAAATTGCTGCTGAGATGGGTCTTGAGGTAGATAAAATTCATCATATCGAAAAAATAAATCAAAATTCTTTCGGTTAACTCTCTTCATAAGTCACCGGCATTGTTCAACCTTAGATCAATTAGCGGCAGTCACCCCGTAACGGTAGAACCTTTTCAATTCTCACCGCCAGAGACGGTGGCTTATGAAGGG
>CBDUNJ010000072.1:0-2929 GCA_965368565.1 uncultured bacterium | reverse complement strand
CATAGTGAGTGCAGGTGAACTTAAAAAACTTGCTGAAGATTTGCCAATTGTTAGAATCGTTGACACACTCATTAAGCACGCAATTATTCAAGGGGCATCAGATATACACATTGAACCAATGGAAGCTCAGGTTCTTGTTCGGTACCGCATTGATGGTATTTTGCATGATGCAATGACACTTCCCAGAACTGCCGCTTCAGGTATCACTGCTCGTATTAAGGTCCTTTCGCAGTTAAAACTTGATGAAAAACGCCTGCCGCAGGATGGTCGGTTTAAGGTAGACACTGGTGAAGAGAAAGT
This sequence comes from uncultured bacterium, assembly GCA_965368565.1. Classification (GTDB taxonomy): domain Bacteria; phylum Patescibacteriota; class Minisyncoccia; order Phycocordibacterales; family EsbW-18; genus CBDUNJ01. The sequence continues at coordinate 2,629 of CBDUNJ010000072.1, read as the reverse complement.
TTCTTTTCGTGTTTCAACACTACCTACTGCATATGGTGAAAAAACAGTTATGCGTCTTCTTCGTGAGAGTGTCTCAGGATTTACCCTTGAAGGACTTGGATTTCACGGAGAGGGACTTGAAAATATTCACAAGGCGCTCAAACAAACAACAGGAATGGTGCTCACCACAGGTCCAACTGGTTCAGGAAAAACCACGACACTCTATACTATGTTAGATATCTTGAATACTCCTGATGTAAACATCTCAACAATTGAAGATCCTGTTGAATACCAAATTGGCCGAATTAATCAGACACAGGTAAAACCTGATATTGGCTTCACCTTCAGCACGGGGCTTCGTTCTTTGGTGCGTCAAGATCCAGATATTATTATGGTTGGTGAGATTCGGGACACCGAGACAGCTGCGCTTGCTATTAATGCTGCACTTACCGGACACCTTGTGCTTTCAACACTTCACACCAACTCTGCTGCAGGTGCCATTCCACGACTTCTTGATATGGGGGCAGAGGCATTTCTTCTTGTCTCAACTATTCGTATTATCATTGGACAACGCTTGGTTCGGGTTCTTACTGATAGTAAAAAGAAGTATGCTCTCAGCGCCAAGGAATTAACATCACTTAAAGAGAAGGTTGATATGGAAAAGGTTCTTGTAGCTCTTAAAGAAGAAGGGGTAATAGAAAAAGATGCAACGTGGAAGACCATTCCTTTTTATAAAGCAACACCCTCTGATGAGTCAGATGATGGGTATTCTGGACGTGTTGGTATTTATGAAATTCTTCCGGTGAGTGACTCTATTAAGGATCTTATTGTTAACGACGCAACCCCAGATGCTATAGAAGAGCAGGCGGTTAAAGAGGGAATGCTCTCAATGGTTGAGGACGGATTATTTAAGGCGGTACAGGGCATAACCACTATTGAAGAAGTGCTCCGAGTTATTTCTGAATAAACATATGACAGTTTTTCAGTACAAAATTATTAGAGATGGTCGCATAGAAGAGGGGACGAGTGAGACAACCGACAAACAATCTTTGGCACATCGTTTTTCAAGTGAGGGAGTGACCGTTGTGCGGATTGAGGAGGAACATAAAAAGAAAAATATTTTTAAGTTTGCAATTGGTGGAGTAAAAGATACAGAAAAAATCGCATTTGCAAAAAACTTATCTGCAATGGTGCATGCAGGACTTCCTGTTGCTCGAGGACTTGCTGTTATGGAACGACAGACACGCAATATTAAATTTAAAGCTATTCTTACAGAACTGGTTGCATCTGTTAAAAAAGGAAGGGCACTTTCCGAAGGTATGACAAAGTTTCCAAAAACTTTTTCATCCCTTTTTGTTGCTATGACCTCTGCGGGTGAGGAGAGTGGAAAACTTGCTGAAGCACTTAAAACAGCAGCGTTTCAAATGGAAGAAGCAAATACTCTAAAAAGAAAAATTCGTGGGGCGATGATGTATCCCGCCATTGTTATTATCGCAATGATTATTATTGGTATTCTGATGATGATATTCGTGGTGCCGACACTTACAGAAACCTTTAAAGAGCTCGCTATTGATTTACCACTTTCTACACGAATTGTTATTGGTATATCTGATTTTATGAGTGGGCACACGCTACTGTTTCTCGGAATGTTGGTTCTTGCTGTTGTTGGAGGGTTTTTTGTATACCGAACGCAACGCACGCGTCGCATACTTGAGTTTATATTCTTACACACTCCAGTTATTGGTTCATTAATACAAGAGATTCAAACAGCTCGCACTGCTCGAACGCTGTCCTCACTACTATCTTCAGGTGTCACTGTTGTTGAATCATTGCGTATCACCCGGGATGTTATTCAGAATAGTCACTATAAGGAGGTGCTTGCGGAGGCAATGGAAGAGATACAGAAAGGGGCAAGTATTGCCTCAGTTTTTGAGAGATATGAAGACAGATACCCGCCAGTTATGGGCGAAATGATTGCTGTTGGTGAAGAGACGGGATCCCTGCCGTCGATGTTATTAGAAATTGCGGTTTTTTATGAAGAAGAGGTAACACAGCGAACAAAAGATCTCTCAACGATTGTTGAACCAATACTTATGATTGTTATCGGTACTATTGTTGGTTTCTTTGCGCTTGCGATGATTACGCCAACATATTCGTTAGTCGGGGGTCTCTAATATATGACGTATACTCGAGGATTAAGTCTAGTGTCAATTCTTGTATCGCTTGCGATTATTGCGAGTATTTCATTTTTCATACTAGATGTATTTACTGAGTACAACGCACGACAGTCTCTTCTTACTGATACAGCTCAAGTAACAAGTTTGCTTCGTGAAGCTCGAGAGCGAACACTTACTTCTGATGACAGAAGCCAATATGGTGTGCATATGACCGCAACAGGCACAGAGCTTTTTAAGGGGGGCGTATACAATAGCAGCTTTGTTGAGGAGGTACACCTCTTCTCTAGAAGTATTATGGCAACCACAACATTCTCCACTGGAACTAGTGTTGTTTTTGAGCGATTGACTGGAGAGGCACTTAATACAGGAACAATTGTTTTGTATCTTCGTTCTGCAACAACAACTACGCGAACAATTTCGGTTTCCTCCTCTGGACTCATTGGCGCGGAGTAACGCTTTTAAGTGATATGATA
>CBDUNJ010000071.1:0-2943 GCA_965368565.1 uncultured bacterium | reverse complement strand
TGATGAAAACAATTAAGGAGTCACTCGGACGACGGTTGAAGCTGGATAATGTTGCAGGGTCAACACTAGGCGTTAGTAAAAGTGCGGATGGTTTGCAGGCCCTTCGCTGGTGGCGAGAAGGTAATGTGGAGGATGTGCGAAAATACTGTATTCAAGACGTGAAAGTTACAAAAGATTTATATGAATATATGCGTGACAATAAAAAAGTAAAGTTCAAAAATGGTCCAAAGGTAGAAGAAATCACTGTTGATATTACTGAATGGGAGACGGGAGGTAGTGACGCTATGACGCACACATTGCCTTTTTAGCCCCGTGACTAAAACGGAAGAAATGGTCAATACTCGGTATTGACCATATTGATCAAGATGAAATTAGGCATAAAGAATGCCCGGACGCGTACGTCCGGGCATTACTCAAGTATTTTCTTGAAGAAAAATTGAGTAGCACGCCGTGTGGCGAACCTCTCTGAGATACTGGGATTGGTTTAGCCAATCGCTTTTCTCAGAGAGTCTCTCACCTCCACCGGTTCTCCCGCCGGATCGGGGTTCTGTCAGAGTTAGTTATGTGCCTCTTGGGTTATCTTTCGGGCTACTGCAATACAGCGTATACCGACTGAGACAACCTACTTGGGCGGCGAGCGAAGTTGTTGTGGTTCGATGGTCGACTGACCATGCTCTGCTTACTGTGTCGGCTGTCCAACGTATTAGGTTGGCAGTTGTTCCTCCACAGAACCGGAACACTTCCACCATTCATCCCAATAGGATTACTAGGCTTCGCCGTATTTCAGGCCTTGTTCCAATCGTAACAGAGAATTGTCACCTCCTCATTTGGCGTGTGATGTGCCGGTGTTTTTCGTGACCGGCAGGCATTTGAAAGATCTTCTCACATGTAGACAATCCACATGTGAGAGTAGTATAGCAGATTAAAAATATTTGTCAACCCTGTGAAATACGATACAAAGTATCGTCAGCAAAGCACATTTCACAGGCTCAACCCCCTACAACCTATTACCTACAAACTAAAACTTAAGACAACCGCGGCTAACAGGAGTCGATACACCACAAATGGCCAAAGTGTGTGTGTGCGAAGAAAGCGGATCATAAAATGAATAGCACCAAGACCTACGATAAATGCTGCAATAGCACCAATAAAAATACTCACCAGTGCACTAGCTGATACACCAACAGAGATAAGTTCAAGCACTTTGAGACCTCCTGCTCCAAGAAGAACAGGCAACGACAAGAGGAATGCAAAACGTGTTGCCTGTTCACGTGACATACCCAGTATAAGACCGCCAGAAATAGTTGCCCCTGATCGTGAAAAACCAGGAATGAGCGCTAGTGACTGAAAGAGCCCGATGACCCCTCCCTTTTTTATTGAAAGTGCTTCACGTCCTGAATAGAGCCTCTCTGCAAGTATAAACAAGAGTGAGCCAGCGATAAGTGATCCTACAACAACAGACGGTGAACGGAGTGACTCTTCAATGTATGATTCAAATACATACCCAAGAAATGCCGCAGGTACACTACCGAGCACAATTCCCCAGAAAAGAATTCGAGTTTTGGCGTGTTCTGGGAGCACTTCTTTTTGCCAAGTTGTTTTTTTGAAAAATGTTTGTACGAGCTCTATGATATCTTTTCTAAAATAGACAATGACAGCAAGTGCTGTTGCAAAGTGAAGCAAGACATCAAAGAGAAGCCCATTCTCAGGAGTCAGTGAAAGCCACTCTCTCATAAGGATAAGGTGTCCTGAAGAAGAAACAGGAAGAAATTCTGTGACCCCTTGTAGTATTCCTAAAATAAGTGCATCAAAAAAATTCATACTATCTATGAAAAAAGTGGACTGCCGAGCGACTCTTACGGCGTATACAACGCTATGATTTTATTTTTCGTATGGATGTTGTATTTCAGCTACAGAAAACACAACGTGGAGGTCGCTCGGTCAATAATATCGTCTTTACTGCATCTATGCTAGTATGTGTCTGTGTATGGGTATTCCCTATCCACTGCTTAACTTACTATTCACTACTTATTTATATTATGGAAAAAAATACATTAGCAGTACCACTAGCAATGGTTGTCTCCGCGATTATCATTGCTGGCGCTATTTTTTTTGTAAACCGTGGCCCAAGCACTCAAACAGGTGAAGAATCAACAGGATCATTCACTCAGCCTGAGGCTATTAGTGAAAGCGACCACATTCTTGGAAATCCTAATTCCGAACTGGTGTACATAGAATACTCAGATTTTGAATGTCCATTTTGTTCTCTTTTTCATGAGACAATGAATGCTCTCATTACTGAATTTGGAACATCAGGACGTGTTGCATGGACATACAGGCACTTCCCGCTTCCTATTCAGGGACATCAAAACGCACCAAAAATTGCTGAGGGTTCAGAATGTGCAGCAGAATTAGGAGGCAACGATGCATTCTGGGCATACACCAACGGTATATTTGAACAAGATGTTCAAAATGTAGCAACACCGCTTAGCGTTATTCCAGAGGTCGCAGAGGAAGTAGGTCTTGATGTCACTGCATTTACACAATGTCTTGACAGTGGAAAGTATGAAAGCAAAGTTCGTGCTCAGTTTGATGATGCTCGCGACGCTGGTGGAAATGGAACACCCTACACGATTGCACTTCTAGAGGAGAAGGTTACAGAAGGACAAAAATCTGACATTCAACTCCTAGCAAATCAGCTTCGTGTTCCACTTAACCTCATTACTTTTGCTGAAGATGAGACAGCTGTAGCGCTTTCTGGAAACCTACCACTTTCCTTTATGCGTGCATTTACACAAATCTTACTTGGATTACCTGTTGGTGACGATGCAACAAGTGTAGATGAAGGTGTGCCCGCAGAAGACACAACAGATACAACAGAATAGCTATTATAAAATAGTTATCAAACATTAAAAAAGAGCTCAACTGAGCTCTTTTTTCTAT
>CBDUNJ010000070.1:0-2946 GCA_965368565.1 uncultured bacterium | reverse complement strand
TCAAGTCCGCCAGATGTACCGAGTACAAGGTCGTCAAATGGTGCCTTCGCCAAATAATAGGTTACCTGTTTTCTGAGCTTACCTTTTTCTGGATGTGATGCAACATACTCATTTTTTCCAAGCTCTTCTTCAAGAACAATGTCCAACCCAAGCTCTTCTTTAATTTCTCTGATGGTACCTTGTTGCACATCCTCACCTTCTTCTACGTGTCCTTTTGAAAGAGTCCAGTGGCCGAAGACATCGTGCACCATTGCAAGATAAATTTCATCACCATCTTTTGTATATACAACAGCACCACCAAGATGCTCTATTGGCATTTCTTCATAGGGTACCTCTTTCTTCTTACTTATTTCATCTTTTCCCGGCTCACCAATTTCTTTGTACACTGAACCAAGGACACCATTCACAAATTTACCACTTGATTCACCACCGAAGGACTTTGCAAGTTCAATAGCTTCATTGATGGCAACTTTTGCTGGCACCTCATTTCTGTCTGCAAAAAGTAATTCGTACAAACCAATACGAAGCACATTACGATCAACGGGTGCTATTTTATCAATAGGCCAATCAGGAGCTGCCTTCTCAATAATGGTATCAAGATCTTTCTGTCTTTTAAGTACATTATCAGCAAGCTGATGCATAAAGTCTTCATCAGTAATACCAGGGGCAAACTCTTTTGCGTTTCGTTCAAGAATTGAAAGTATCGGCTCTTTCTCGCCGTCCTTTTGTATAAAGTCACGCTCAAAAAGCGATTGAAGAACTATAGACCGAGATAAATGTCTATTTGCCATGAATGAACTACGTAAATGTTATAGTGCTAGTGTAGCACAGAGTTTCTATATGAATCCAGAGACGCGCATTCGTAAAAACAAATGCGCGTCTCTGGATACTTACTTCTTTTTCTTTTCAGACAGTGATTCTGGACTCAGAGGCTCTTCAGCTTTTTCTTCTTTAGCAGTAGCACTACCTCCTGTTGGTTGACCAATTGCCTTTAGTTTTGCCTTGCGACGTGCTTCAGTTCGAGCATCGCGCGTCTTTACATCAAGTACCTGACGACCACGATATACACCACAGGCTTCACATACTTGGTGACGAATCTTTTTCTCACCACAACCATCACACGTAGAAAGACGCGGCTCGGTGAGCGCGTGATGGCTTCGACGGTTCTTCGTATGAGACCGTGTATGTCGCATTCGTACTGTCATAACGGAAGCAACTATAACCTATTCTAAAAAAACAAGCAAGTGAAAACCCGACGCATTTGCGCCGGGTCATTATTTGCAACACTGGTAGCAATCCTCAGATCAGGTTCATACTCCGCGCAGCCCAACCAAAGACGAGCTCCGTCTTGGCAAAGTGCTTCACTGCAGCTGAAAACGCCAAACGGTGGGTCCGAAACACCATTACCTGTGTTTCTGCACACACCTTCATCCAGGTAAGATTATCAAGAACCTCACCTCCTGGATCCTCCATTGGGACTGTCCGGAGCTCACCACTGCACTTTTCCCATTCACATACGAAAAAGTGCTTAGTATGACCTCCGTTGGTATCATTGAAAACTCGCCAGACCTCTTGCAGGTCAGAAGTAGCCACCTTCAAACCTGTTTCCTGCAAGAGCTCTCGAGCTGCTATCTCGACAGGAGTTTCGGGATGGAATTCACTTTCCATACCTCCAGGGAACTTGAGCTGCACATTCCCATTCCTTGAGATGTAGTCGAGCATCAGAAATTCAGGAACTCCATCATCAGTCACTCGTGCCACAATAACTGCGGCAAAATGAGTTTCCTGTTCAGACATTTTTATACCCTTTCTTTGAATTGTTGATATTGCAGCTTTTCTGCAACCGGTTCTCCTGCAGAGGATACTACATCATATATGAACAAAAGTCAATCTATGTAATGGGCACACGCCATATTGCTTCAGTGCCATATAGTGCGCTTTTGTACCATACCCTTTGTGTTTTTCGAATCCATATTCTGGATACTTTTTTGCATATTGAACCATCTTCCTATCTCGAAGCACTTTTGCAACAATAGACGCGAGTGCAATCACTGGTTCAGATGCATCACCTCTGATTATCGTTTCTTGATTCTGCCAGACATCAGGAGCTTTCAATCCCCCATCAAGAAGCACGTGCGTTTTTTCTGGTTCTACCTCAAGTCCATTAAGCGACCCCACAAGAGCGCGATGTAGTGCTGGAACAATACCAATAGAATCAATAATCCGGGGACTAACAAATGTCACACGGTAATCAAGAATGCCTTCTTTGTACCACTCCTGTATCTGCGTAAACCATTCTTCACGTTGTTTTTCACTCAACTGTTTGGAATCTTTGACTCCTTTTAGAATTTTGAATTTTGAATTTTGAATTTGCGGTTGGAGCAAAACTGCTCCAACCGCTACAGGCCCTGCTATCGGCCCTCGTCCTACCTCATCAATACCTACTATGTAGTTTTTAGTCATACGTCTTTAGGTATACCTATAGTACACCAAGCTAGATAACAAGGTAATTGTAAATCTCTATTACGGAAAAACTGCGATATACTGACTCTATGTCTATAGTCCCTATTCATCTCCACGTGCATAGTCATTATTCTTTACTGAATGCATTACCAAAAATACCAGAACTTATTTCTCGGGCAAAAGAATCTGGTATGGAATCTTTGGCATTGACTGACAATGGCAATCTATATGGTGCCATTGATTTCTATAAGGCCTGCACTAAAGCAGATATTAAGCCAATTATTGGTGTTGATTTTTACACAGCAATTCGCACCCGTCACGACAAAGACGCAGGGATTGATAACCGACGAAATCGACTTGTACTTCTCGCAAAAAATAATACTGGCTATGTTAACTTAATTAAACTTGTCACTGCTGCTCACCTTGAGGGGTTTTATTACAAACCGCGTATTGATAAAGAATCAATGGAACAATACAGCGAGG
>CBDUNJ010000069.1:0-2953 GCA_965368565.1 uncultured bacterium | reverse complement strand
CAATGACCCTCAAGGTGACTGATAACGGAGGAAGGATAGATACTGATCAGGTGTCATTCACTATCAACAATCGCCCAACAGTACAGGCACCGACAGTAACTATCTCAGCAAGTCCTGGAACTATTACTGAGGGTGGCTCTACAACACTTACTTGGGCAACAACCAATTCTCCAACAAGCTGTACTGCAAGTGGTAGTTGGTCAGGAAGTAAAAATGTAAATGGTAGTTCTCAGACAATCAGCAATATTACACGACCAACAAGTGGTTCGCGTACATACACCATCACCTGTAGCAACAGTGCTGGTTTTGATGCGGCATCTGCAACAGTCACCATAAACACGGTTTCGTCTTTGAGTTGTTTAGCAAGCCCTACTACTGTAGAAACTGGGCAGAATGTTACCTTCACCGCAACAGGTGGTTCCGGCACCTATTCTTGGACAGGTGGGGGTAGTCCTGCAACAGGGGGCAATTCAAGCACTTTTACAACAAACTATAGTTCGGATGGTACAAAAACAGCGACGGTAACACGTGGAGGAGTGAGTGCACAATGTAGTGTTAGTGTGCAGGGGGCTGAAACTGAAACTGATCCACTCCAATGTTTCCCCTCATCTCAAACAGTCAATATCGGAGATAGTGCCACATTTAGTCTTCAAGATCCGAGCACGGGTGTATTTACCGGACCATCAGGCATTTCTCCAACATGGTCATCACCTTCTGCAGGTAGGATTTCAAGTGCTGGTGGTGGAAATGCTCACTATACAATTGCATACAGCACTCCAGGTGCAAGAACCATCACAGTGAATCGTGGTGGTGAGACAGATACCTGCTCTTTAACTGTGTCTAACATCAATCCAACAGGAGTACACGAAACAGCGAGCAACTCTTTGTGTACGGTCAGTGGATGGGCATATGACGGAGACACCCCGAGCACAGCACCACAGGTCAGTGTGTACTCCGATAATGTCCTCATTGACACACTTACAACACAGTCCTGCAGTGGCGGTCAGTGTCCGTTCACCTATAACCTTACAGGAGAGATAACAACAGGTGTTCAGCACTCAATAAAACTTAAAGCCCACGATACAAGTACTGGGCAGCAGTTTGATCTTTCTGGAACACCAAAGCAGATAACGTGTGGGTCATCTGGCTCAACCATTGGTGTTGATATAAAAGCGCGAAAAGTTGACACCTCAAATTATACAGACTCTCTTACCGTGCCTTCGGGAAGTAGTATTGATCTTCAGTGGACCACAACAGGTAGTCCTACGAGCTGTAGCGCAACTCCTACAACAACAGGCTGGAGTGGTTCAAAAACGGCATCAGGAGGAACACAGTCGCTTTCAAATATTACCTCGCAAAGGACGTATAATATTCAGTGTACAAAAGGAGTTGAGACGACAAATGACTCGGTTACTGTTGGTGTGACAAATGGCGCTGGTGTCACATTAAAGATTGGACCATCAGAAATTGGTCCATGGAGTAGCATACTTAACGTCTCTGAAGGGGAGGATGCATGGATTCAATGGGTGCCAACTAATGCGACTTCGTGTACTGCAACAGCATCACCAACCGATAGTCAGTGGACTGGATCAAAATTAGCAACAGGCGGAGCTCAGGTTCAAAAACTCACTAGCAGAATGATGGATAAGTATTATGGAATAGAGTGTACTGGTGGAGGAGTGACAGCTGATGCCTCTGCACAGATCACAGTGAGTACAACTGCCCCAACAACAGGAACTATCATCGTTCAATCCATTGACGCAGACACAGGAGCACCGGTTGCGTCTGATTGGACCCTTTCAGGACAGACCACAACAAGTGAGTCAGGCAAGACAGAAGTAACCTATGAAGATATGCTAGAAGGAGGATACAACGTCACTCCTGGACCAGCGGTTCCTTCAGGATACACACTTCAAGGTGTGGTTGTGTCTTCTAGTCAAACACTTGCTGGTGGGAGCACTAGAACATTTACTATTAGATACCAATCAAGTGGTGGTACAGGTGGCGGCGATCCACTCAGTTGTTTCCCAGGAAACCAGCAAGCAAATACTGGTGAGAATGTCACAGTTACAGCGTCTGGAGGTGGAGGTTCATACTATTGGAGCACAAACGGAGACGCTTCTCCAAGTAGCGAAAATAGCGGAGGTTTCTCTTCATTCAACACATGGTATGCAACTGAAGGAATAAAAGATGTAGAGGTGACGGATGGAAATACTACAGCAAGTTGTCAGATAACTGTTGCTACTTCGGCATCAGCGATTTGTTCAAATGGCGATGATGACGATGAGGATGGATTCTATGACTGGGATGGTGCCGGAAGAGGAGATCCTGATCTTGACTGTGATGGTCCAAACGACAACAGTGAGGCAGGTTCAGCTTCTGATTATACTATTGATGCAGGTGGGGTGATTTTTATGAATGTAAACGAACTCCGTTCAGGGCCAACAGTCGTTACTGTTCGATCTCAAGGTGGCTTCAGTGAAAATGTGTGGTTTTCACCACTTGGAACCCCCCAAGGTGGATTAGAAGCACGTACTGAAGGTTTACCCGCTTCAACAAGCGCATACTTTAGTGATGGAAATGGTTCGCCAAATGAGCGAGACGACCGCATTCTTACATCAGGTGAGTATACAGAGGGTGTGCGTTTCTATGTTGAAGCAACAACTCCTCTCGCACTCGGTGATTACCCCCTTACCATATACGCTGATGCAAATGGTATTGTTCGAACAAAGAACATAATGCTCAGAGTAGTTACACCAGGCGCCGGAGGTTCAGGGACAACAACACCAATTTTTGAAGAGTTTTAAAATAGTCTTTAGTCTTTCTCAAAAACCACCGTCTAAAAGAGATGGTGCTTTTTGTATGGAAAAGTAAAAAGGCACCCCGCGAAGGCAGGGTGCCTGATTGAACATTGTCAGCGTGCTACTCGCACGCAAACGCTCCAGTGTCTGTT
>CBDUNJ010000068.1:0-2959 GCA_965368565.1 uncultured bacterium | reverse complement strand
CAAGAATTGATTCCACTCCCACAAGATTCTTCAATCAAAGTAACTATTGCAAAATGGCTCACACCAAATGGTAATTCTATCTCTGATGGAGGACTCACTCCAGATGTTGTTGTTGAATTTACTCAAGAAGACTTTGAGGCGGGTCGCGACCCACAACTCGCTAAGGCGGTAGAAATACTCAATCAATAAAAAACCGAGGTGTCACAACAGCAACACCTCGGTAGAGGAGGGGAGCGCCCCTCGTTCTTACTCGTCGAATGGTAGCCCTTCGACATACCACTCTTTCCGACTAGCGACATTTTGCGCCTCCTTTCGAAGGTCTGCAAGAGGCAGACCTGCTTCACTTCTCCAGACAGGCACCCCGTCCAGATAGGGGGCTGGTCGATCATACGGCCACACTCGAAACACATAGTCGGAAGAGTGCGTCATCTGCACGATCGTGCCACAAAATCGTCTTTTTGGAACGGAGCCAACCTGTTCCAACTTTTTGCGGACATCACCGACAGTTTTGTCGCGACGCTGATTACGACGTAACGTAAGCGGTTCAGTCGACTTGATTCTGTGTGCCATTGTGTTTTCACCTCCTTTCGACACAACTGTACTGTGTAAAGAACTCTCTCTTAGTATAACGTGGGGTGTTTCTAAAAACTACCGTAATACCGAGACATGTTGATAGTTTTTAGAAAGACTACCACCATTGGCAAAGGCCACTTTTTTTGGTATCATAACGGAGCTTTACAGCTAAACAAACCACTAAAATGAATCCGGCAGTAGAGAATAGTATTGTTTTTTTAATCACTACCGGAGCTGTACAAAAATTATTATTCTAACTAAGTGAATGATAGAACTGTAGAAAATAGTACGCAAAAACTTCTGCAGTAATAGCATTCCTCACTACCGGATGAAAGTTATTCTACTAGACAACGTAGCAAAAACAGGACAACGATATGAAGTTGTTGATATTGCAAATGGATATGCAATGAATTTTCTTATTCCAAAAAAACTTGCACGCACAGCAACACCTGAAGCACTCAAGGAACTTGAGTCAGAACGAATGGAGGCAGAAAAAAAACGAGCAATTCAATTACAATCACTTACTGAGGCTCTTGAAAAAGTACACGGAAAGACAATTGTACTCAAGGGTAAAGCAAATGAAGAAGGACACCTCTTTGCAGGTATTCACAAAGATACTATTGTTGAAGCTATCAAAACAGAACTTGGAGCATCAATTGACGCAGATGTACTCAGTTGTGCTGATCCAATAAAAGAAATCGGTGAACATACTATTACGATCTCTGGACCACAAGATGAGACTGCACAGATTACACTCGTTGTTGAAAAGGAGGGAAACGAATAGAAACGAGGAAATGAGTTGAACCAAACACCGCGCAGGCAAAGCCTGCGCGGTGTTTTTATATGAAAACTCTGCCGATTTCCTGACAGAGTAGGGGACAGGATGCACCCAGACTACTGGATGGAATTCTTCTCAGCAGAAGAAATTCTGCCGCGAGCATACCCACGGCCCACACGGCCTGCCTTACGACATCCGCGATCCGCACCCTGTCCCCAACATATATATTACGCCAACAATTCCAATCTGTCAATACCATCATTAGTGATACTATTTTGTATAAAAAAAGCCCCGCCTACTGCCCGTAGTGTCGGCTGGGGCTTTGATCTGGTCTGAGGAAAACTCCGACCAGATCTACGCAGTTGCTCGACGGATACCTAACGGGGTATCGTCATTTCCGTGGAGCGTCTAACCGAGACGAATCGGTTGAGGGTGCTTCGAGAGCCTATCCATGGACGGTCACACTGTGTTCAACATCCCTTCAGCACCTTCCACTGGCCCTCAGCGAGATGTCAGTGGAAGGTCGTGCCGACGTCGGCCTGGGACGGTGAAGTCCTGGAGCTCGTGATCGAACACCTTGTTCTCCTCGTTATGATTTCCCCGGGCCTGCGAAGTACCCGAGTTCCAAAAAGCGGTGTGCTTCATGGTGCCTGTATTATACACCTATAAAAATATTTGTCAAGTATTTTAAAGCAATAAAAAACCGCCGCTGGACGGTGGTTTTTTATTATGCACTCGGTGTCACAGTGACAACTTTGCGTTGCACTACCTTATTATCAAATCGCTTGTGACGTTTTTCTTTAAAAGAAACAACACCTGGCACAAGAGCAAAAAGTGTGTGATCCTTGCCAGTTCCCACATTCTCTCCAGCCTGGTGACGTGTTCCGCGCTGACGCACAATAACAGAACCTGCTTTTGCAGATTGTCCGTCAGCAAGCTTCACACCGAGGTATTTTGCTTGCGAGTCTCTTAAGTTTTTTGCTGATCCACCAGCCTTTCTATGTGCCATAATTTCTTATGAACGTAGTGAATTAAAAATTATGAGCACCCAGCACTCAATTCAGCGAACTCGGCAAATTGCCGTGGTGTGTTTTTGAGAATTGCAGTGCTGTGGTGCCATTCACTAGCTCTGATATAATCTATTTAACGTGATAAATATACCCAATATAAAGGAAAAAAGCAAGCGTCTACTCAGAACCATCACCAGACAGGATGTATATCTCACTCTTATTGTTGTCTGTGTTGGATTTTCTGCCTATGGACTGGGCATACTCTCCACATCACAAAAACTCCAGCCCGAACTTAATATATATGATCTCTATCCAGAGCTTCAAGCTGCTAGGGTAGGGGGGAGTGGTGCTTCTACACCAACACCTGCATCCACTCAAAATGGTGCCTATGTTGCTTCAAAAAATGGCACTAAATACCACTTTCCGTGGTGTGGGAGTGCCAAAAGTATAAAAGAAGAAAATAAAGTCTGGTTTGATACAAAAGAGGCGGCAGAGGCGGCAGGATACGGTCCAGCATCTAATTGCCCTGGTCTATAAAAGATGTTATTCTTTCACCGAAAAGTACACATTAGTTAATCTACATTTTATTACTATGAAA
>CBDUNJ010000067.1:0-2961 GCA_965368565.1 uncultured bacterium | reverse complement strand
ACGAAGCCAACAAAGGCCCAACGTTCGGGGTCTTTGTTTTTGTATTATGCAAAAATGTCCAGTGCTCGGTACTGTTACATTTTGTGTGTTAGAGGTCTTTGTTGTTTACGTTGCGTAATACGTAACGCAAAATCAGAGTCTCTGGTGCTATACGTTTTACTTTTTCATTTCCATTGATTTCAAATAATTTCTATTAATTTCTCATTACTCGAGTTTCTTAACTCGTTCAATGATTATACTCAGCTCGCCATTTCGATTTGAAAGGCGTCCTTTGATGCCGATTGGGGTATCTGGTTCAAACAGAGCAACTTTTTCTTTGTAGAGCTTGGGGAAAGCGACACATTCAAGCGTGCCGGTTGCATCCATAAGTTTTACAAAAGCCATTCGGTCACCTTTTTTGGTGAGGATTTCTTTTGTCGTTTCTACTAATCCATACACAATAGCTGTTGCTCCTGAAGGTAGTTCCTTTTTGACAGATTCTATTGTGGTGCCTTTTTTTGCAAGGAGGTCTTTATACTTTTCAAGTGGGTGCCCTGACACATACAAGCCAAGTAGTTCTTTTTCCCACGCGAGACGCTGATCAAACGTTGCCTCGTCGGCTTTTTTAAGTGTGAGTTTTGGTACACTTGATCTGTCTTCCATAAGTCCAAAAAGTGAATCTTGATTGTCAGGCGCTTCTCGCACTGAGCGATTATAGGCAAGTAGATCCTCTAGATTGTGGAGCATTTCACCACGTTCACCGAATGAGTCCATTGCGCCACACTTAATGAGGGACTCTAAAGATTTTTTATTAAGATTTCTGTCTTGTACTCGATCAAGAAAATTTACCAATGAAGTAAATGTACCATTTTTTTTACGCTCAGTAATAATTGCTTCCCCGATACCTTCCCCGAAGTTTTTGATAGTAGCAAGACCGAAGCGGATTTTTTCAACAGTATCAGTGCTGTTTTCTTTAGTGACAACCGTAAAAAAGTTGAATGATTCGTTAATGTCTGGTGGCAAGACGGGAATTTCCATACGTGCACACTCGGCGATGATTTCTGCCACTTTTTCTGTATCACCTGAGTCAGCAGTCAGTACTGCTGACATATACGTCGTCGGATAATTTGCCTTCATATAGGCAGTCTGGTATGCCACACGACCATAACTTGCGGCATGCGCTTTGTTGAAGCCATACCCTTGGAATGGCTCAAAAAGGTCCCATAGTCCTTCTGCTGCTGCTTGTGTCATATTGGAGTGCTCGATACACCCCTTCACGAAAATGGTGTGTTGTTTTGCCATTTCTTCGGGAATCTTTTTACCTACAGCTTTGCGAAACTTGTCTACTGTTTTCCAGGTATAGCCAGCTATTTCAAGTGCGGTATAGAGCAAGTCGTCTTGATATACAAGAATTCCATATGATTTATCTAGAAACTTTTCCATCTTGGGATGGTAGTAGTGAATGTGCCGGGTACCATGTTTGCGAGCGATGTATTCAGGGATGTTTTTCATAGGCCCTGGACGATAGAGTGCGATCATAGCATTGATGTCGTGAATAGTTGATGGCTTGAGCTCTTTGAGGAATTTTGTCATTGCCTCACCATTCAATTGGAATACACCTTCTGTTTCACCACGAGCCAACATACCAAACGTTTTTGGATCATCTAAAGGTACTTTTTCTATATCAATGTCTATATCGTATATTTTCTTTACTCGTTTAATAGCGTCTGCAAGGACAGCAAGATTTTTGAGTCCAAGAAAATCAAATTTCAAAAGACCAATACCGTCTTCACCAACAGAGTGCATATCATATTGTGTGATGAGTTTACCCGTTCCTTTCGGATCCTGTTGGACAGGAACATCTTCAGTAAGAGGATTAGGGGAAATAACCACACCAGCAGCGTGTACACCAATATGGCGAGCACATCCCTCTATTTTTTCTGCCATATCTAACACTTTTCGTGCATCAGGGTTTTTATCATAAAGCGCTTTAAGTTCAGGGACTTCTTCAAGAGCATTTTGTATGTAGACAGGAAAACCTTGCCTACCAAAGGGAATGAGTTTTGCTATTTCATCACCAAGTGCATATTCATATCCAAGTGCTCGTGCTGTATCACGTACCGCACCACGTGCCATCATTGTTCCGAAGGTTCCAATTTGTGCTACATTATCAGCACCATATTTTTCACGTGTGTAGGCGATTACTTCATCACGTCGATCATCAGCATAGTCCATATCAATATCAGGAGCAGAAGGTCTGTCAGGGTTTAAGAATCGTTCAAATGGCAGGTTGTATTCAATAGGGTTGATGTTGGTAATACCTGCGAGGTAGGTCACTAATGAACCAGCAACAGAACCACGAATAGTGGTAAGAATACCGTTTTTATGTGCATACTGAAGCAGGTCTGCAACAGCCAAAAAATATGGCGAATATCCCTTGTCCTTGATAACTTTTAGCTCGTATTCCATACGTTCTAGAAGTTCAGGTGTCTGCTCAACCTCTCGTCGTTCAAGACCTTCCGTCACAATACGACGAAATTCGCCGTCGTATGTTGTACCTTCTGGAATCTTAAAATCAGGGAATCGCCAATTTTCTAGTTTGATATGTACTGAACATTGTTCGGCAATGTGTCGAGTGTTTTCTAGTGCCTCAGGTATATCAGAAAACCATTCGGTCATTTGCTGTGGGGATGCAAAAGAAAAATCAATATCCTCTTCAGCAAATGCACGAGCATAACCACCTGGACCAGATTGCACTGAAAGTAGTGTATCTCGAGCAGGTTTATCTTCGGGATTCATATAAAAAATTTCATGTGTGGCAACAAGTGGTGTTTTTGAATCGGTCGCAAGTGCGAGGGTTGCTTCTCGTTTTGTGGTGAAGTTTTCAGCACCTGGATGATGCGCTACCTCAAGATATACGTTATCTGCACCGTATGTTGCTTTGTAGAAGGCAAGTAACCCTGCGGCCTGTGATTCATCACC
>CBDUNJ010000066.1:0-2964 GCA_965368565.1 uncultured bacterium | reverse complement strand
TCGTAGGGTCACTGGTATTTTGCAACACAAAACCGCCCCATACGGAGCAGTTTTGCTAACAAAATATTCCAGTGACCCTACGCGGAATCGAACCGCGCTTTTCGCCTTGAGAAGGCGACGTCCTAACCGATAGACGATAGGGCCGATAACGAGAAAAATATAACACGTTTTGCTGAATTGAGAAAGTTCTGCTAATCTGATTTTGATATGAATGACACACTTACAAAAGCTGTTGAAGCACTCAAAAACGGTGCTATTATTGTCTACCCCACCGACACTGCCTACGCTCTTGGGGTTGATGCAACAAACACTGAAGCAATTGCAAAACTGTTCTCTTTCAAACAACGTCTTCCAGAAAAAGCTCTCCATATTGTCGTGGCAGATATATTTATGGCAGAGACATACGCCCACATAACCAAACAAGCTAGGCGACTTGCGGATGCTTTTCTCCCCGGACCACTCACTATTGTCCTCAAAAAGAAAGACACTATTGCCACACATCCCCCCTTCTACATTTGTTGATCTCACCACGGAAATACCAACCATTTTACGCGAGGGGCCCATTACTAGAGAGCAGGTACTGAACGTGCTAGGATAATGTGGGCTAAGGAGGAGTGCCCGGAATTGGTAACGGACCGCTTTCGAATAGGTATAAAGCAACGGGGTTGCTTTATACCGCGAAAGCGCTTGTGGGGTTCCTAAAATAAAAATATATTGGAGAGATGGCTGAGTGGAACAAATACAAACTGTTTTGTGTTTGTTCGTGAGTAAAGCGAGGGTGGCAAACACGAAGCTATCGTTCCGCGACAATACGAAGTATATTGGAGAGATGGCTGAGTGGTTGAAGGCACTGGTTTCGAAAACCAGCATACGGGAAACCGTATCGGGGGTTCAAATCCCCCTCTCTCCGCAAGCACCAAAGAGAACACGAAGTGTTCGATTTGTTGTACGAGCGAGAGAGAGGAGGATTTGAAAAGGTTGCCTGATGTTTTCCTAAATATCGACAACCTATACTGGTCATGTAATGACCAAAACTCCCCCTCTCTCCGCATTTAACAGAAACCACCAAAGAAAATATGCACTATTTTCTTATGGTTGAAGTTTAATGTTGACACTTAGTTCCACCTCCTCCGCACCTTATTATTTTCTGCTATACTCTTTTATAATGCGCGATTAGCTCAGTGGTAGCGGTGAAAGAGTGTCCCACACTCTTTCACCCTTGACATCAGTAATCGTATCAGTGTGGGCGGCTAGCTCAGCTGGTTAGAGTGTCGCATTGACATTGCGGAGGTCACAGGTTCGAGTCCTGTGCCGCCCACACTGATACGATTACGAGGTTGGAAGTTCAATCCTTCCATCGCACCACAAGGGCACTTCTATTTTTATAAATAAAAATAAGTCGCACACCTATGAAAATATTAAGCATAGAAACAAGCTGTGATGAGACCGCTGTGGCAGTCATCGAATTAACTGGAAATTTAGAAAAGCCAGCTTTTTCGGTATTAGGACACACACTCTACTCACAAGCAGCACAGCATGCAGAATTTGGCGGTGTCTACCCTAGCCTCGCAAAACGTGAACATCAAAAAAATCTTATTCCTCTGGCACTAAAAGCAATTAAAGAATCGGGCCTTACCCTTTCTTCTACACGATCTAACCTGTCATCAGCAGACTCTATTCTAGAGCGAGAAGAAGAACTGTTTGAGCAACTCAAACAGACTCCTGAACTTCACACAAATCCTGGCATTGATGCTATTGCGGTCACCAAAGGACCTGGCCTTGAACCAGCACTGTGGGTGGGTATCAATTTCGCAAAAGCACTTTCACATCTTTGGAATATTCCACTGGTACCTATTAATCACATGGAGGGTCATATTTTTTCTGTCCTAGTGGATGAAAAAAAGGTGACCAGTAAAAAGTTATTTCCAGCAGTAGCACTTCTTGTATCAGGAGGACACACAGAATTAGTGCTCGTTAAAGACTGGTTTGAGTACGAAATCCTAGGAAGAACCAAAGACGACGCTGTCGGTGAAGCTTTTGATAAAGTAGCTCGACTACTTGAGCTTCCCTATCCGGGAGGACCTCAGATTTCTCGCTTGGCGGAGCAAGCGAGAAATAAATCCGAAATCCCAAGCAAACAAACAAAAAACACCGAAGACTCCCCTTTCTCCCTTCCGCGACCAATGATACAAACAGATGACTACAATTTTTCTTACTCTGGACTCAAGACAGCTGTTCGGAGAATTACTGATAAAGAAACTCTTTCCGAAGAACAAAAACAGCAGCTTGCTCGAGAATTTGAAGATGCCGCTCTTGATGTCTTAATCCACAAAACAGAACGTGCACTTCAGGAATTCTCACCACAACGCCTTATTGTGGCAGGAGGCGTTATTGCTAACAGAGAGCTTCGCAAACGCCTCACAGAGCTTGTAGAGCGCTATGGGAACATAACACTATCTATGCCAACACCAGATCTCGCGACCGATAACGCTATTATGATTGGCATTGCTGGAGCACTTCACTTTAGTGCCCACCCTGAACTCTTTACTATCTTTGATCCAAACGGTGCAGATATACGAGCTAATGGCAATTGGCGAATAGACAAAGCAGCACCTAGTTCCTAACCACTAGCCAGAAAGCACATAGGTTAACACCACCACATATCTCTAAGTGCCCGAGGTTGAACTTTGACCACTCGCATATTCAATGCAAAACCTATTATTATAATAATAGGTTTTGCAATTCTTATTTTGCTAAAAGCTAGGAGGCGCTAGACCTTTCCTCTTCTTATCTGCTATTTCCAAAAAATGCAATCAGTAAAAAGATAAGCGCAATCAGTGAGCCAAGAGCGAGTGGTATTACTAGACACATTTCCCCCAAAAGCCATGTGCCGAGTGATGCAACCCCCAATCCAAGAAAGAATGTTAGCGCTCGTCCAGCACTGCGCGCAAATCGCAAACCCCA
>CBDUNJ010000065.1:0-3003 GCA_965368565.1 uncultured bacterium | reverse complement strand
AGATCCGCAACTGGAAACTCTCAAAAACACCGTATGCACTGGTGATTGGTGACACTGAAGTAGAAAAGAAAGAAGTAACTCTTGAGAGTCGTGATGATGGGAAAATAGGCGCACTATCTCTTGAAAAACTCCTCGAACGATTCAAGAAGGAACAACAATAACTATATATTTAAATATATAGTTCCTAATAGACACCCAAAAAGAGATCTCCACAAAGTCCTCTTTTGCGTATGTCGTAGTTGAACGTGCATATAATACCATCCATCTCACTATCTGTAATATATCTGTTAACAGATATATTATCTCTTTCGTCTGTCTATTCGCCTAAGCCAATCACTTCGTTTTTCGCCAACCATTGGCGGCACTAATCCGCCAAGTAACAAAACGTTCTGAAGAATCCCCAGAAAATTTTCTCTATTTTTCTTGTCTTTCAGATATTTCTCGATATATTGATATTTGCCTTTGTCCCAAAGTCTTTGTATTCGTAAGACAGTACTTATAGAAACATCCAAAATATTAGAAATTCTGTACCCAGAGAAATCTTCGATTGTGAGCAATATAATAGCGAAACGTTTTGCAAGCATTATCTTTTCCGCTTCTGAAAGAAGGTCGTTGAGAGGGCTGCGCCAAGCGTTTCTACTAAGCGGATTCATGCAGTCTATGAATGCTACATAGATTTTGCTCCATTCTTTTTTTGATAATCTACGATGAGATACGTTTGTCATTTTTTATAGTATATCTGTTAACAGATATACTAAGAAGTGCAGATTGACCAGATCGATTGTCGTAAGATAGTTATAGGAGCATTGCGGTCGCCATTGCAACCATTAGGAGGTCTTCAAAGAGGGTGACATACGTCATCGGAAATACAAAGACTGTTCCCAAACATGCGCACGGAATCTGATTCTTCTTTCGTAATTCATTAAATACTCCTGCGGCACTGACAAGCATCACCACAATAGTAATACTATTGGTCACAAAAAGATTCCAGCCTATGAGATACGCAATACCAAGTGCTAATTCTATAAGTGGATACAGATACGCATACACCTTACTTCTCTTTGCAATAAGGTCGTACATCTGATATGCATTGGCAAACCCTCGCCACTTAGCAACCTTAAACGAACCAAACACAATAAAGAACCCTGCCATAAACGTGCGCATTACCTCATCGAGTGTTATGACACCGTTCCAAAGCACCGTTATGTACGTGAAGAGAATAATAACGCCAAAAACAGCTACGAGTGGAATAAAATCCTTTGCTAAGTAACGAGGTTGAGGAGATGTGTGCTCAGTATATTGCGTATGATTATGATTGTGATTCATATTTATGCGTTTTGCCACAAACCAACAACATTGTTTTCACTATCCTTAAAGTAGGCAATCCACCCCATGTCTCCAACAGATGTTTTTTCCCGAATAATACTCCCCCTATGTTGTTGAATCGCCTCAAGAGAAGCATCAATATCTTTGACATCAATAGTAACGATAGGATGTTGCAAATCATCGGAACGGTCAAACATACCACCATTAATTTGACCCTTCTCTGTGTACATATTCTCTTTATCAACCTCTGCACCACGTAAAATGGTGTATTTCATTTCAGGTACTGGAACAATATCCCACCCAAAAACTTCTTTATAGAAAGCACTTGCGCGCGCACTATCATCTGCAGGTAATTCAAAATGAACAATTGGATTTGACATATATAGTTTTAATTATAAATTTTACTTACTAATTAATATGTAATTAAGTATATCAGAAAATATTATGAAGAACTTATGTATCTTTCTTTTTATCCAGACTATCTAATTTGAGTATTTTGAAGCCGTAGTAAACAACAGCGGCAATAATAGCAAAGTCAATAAGCGCGGTTACAAAACTTCCCCAGGCAAACGTTGAACCAAGTAACGTGAAAGACGCCGATGCCAATGAGTCAGTATTTGGGATAATAATACTGATCAATGGGTTGATAACATCGCTCACCAATGAAGAAACAACCTTTGAGACAGCTCCACCAAGAATAAAACCTATCGCCAGACCAATAACTCCTTGCTCACGAATAAAATCTACAAAATTTTTCATACTATATTTTTACCTGGTAATTATTTCTATTTTACCGCATACACATAATACACACGACCAGCATAATCATCAGTAAAAAAGAAAGAATTCTTATCGTGCTGAAGAAAATCAACTGGACGCGCCAACTGAGTAGCACCTTCAAGAAAACCATCCATAAACACTTCACTGGTACCATCCATACGCACTCTGCGTATTTCATACCCAGCTCCTACTGAAGGATCAAAGGATCCATGCAAAGCAACGAGGAATGCATTTCTCAAAACAGGATGTCCATCTTCAAAGAAATGTAAACCAAGCGGTGCCGAACGTGGCTCAAACCAAGCAAATGGTGGGGGTACATCCTCACACAACACTGGTTCATCCCACTCTTGAGATGTATCTGGCACCATTACACCATTGTGAGCATAGCAAAACGGCCAACCATAATGTTTGCCACCTTCCACTTTGTACATCACCTCATTTGGTGCATTATTTCCCAAATGATCAACGCCATTAGCTGTGGCATAGAGTTCGCCATCTACCATGGTGATACCCACGGTATTCCGTAGTCCTTTACCTTCTATCCGCTGATCGGTACCATCTGGCTTCATACTATAAATCATTGCACGCATAGCACCTGCGAGTTGCTCACATGAATTGCATCCACTGCCGACAGAGACATATATCCGATCATTATGAAAGAAAATAGTGCGAGTGATATGCCACACAACACTCACTTCTCCTGGAGATTGTTTGTTTGGAAACTCTGCAACTATTTCTGGCTCACCCGATGGTTCTGTATCACCAAATGTGTATGGATAACGAACCAAATGCGCAGTGAGCGCGAGATATAGCCAGTGATTTCCTTCAGAATCAGTATAGAACGCAAGACTGTTTGGGCCTCGCAAACCCGTGAGGTAGGTATGTTTTGTCTCAAAT
>CBDUNJ010000064.1:0-3013 GCA_965368565.1 uncultured bacterium | reverse complement strand
CATAGCTAGCAGCAAGAGAAAGTCGTGTTTCGGGATCATCTGGATTTTGACGAACGCGCTCTTCCCACAATGCAACCAACCTATCGTAACGACCGGTGTCTGCAAAGGTGGCAATGAGCTCACTATTCCTTGCCTGTTGTGCAAGTGGAATATTTTCTAACAACGTCTCTGTTTGTTCACTAGCTCCTGTCCTAAACAACAATCCTGCATATAAAAGCACTGCATTTTCAAATTCAGGTGCAAGTAGATACGCTTTTTCAGCTGCGGCAAGAGCCTCCTCTGTATTACCAATCTGTTGATGTGCGCGAGCGATTTCAAAGAGTGTAATCTGTCGATCTGGACCGAGTTCTAGTGCATGTTCAAGAACTGGAAGCGCATCCCCTGGTCGCCCAATGCGAGTCAAGAAACCACCAAGGAAAAACGGTGGGCGTGGATTGAGCTCATTCTTTTCTATTTCATCACGCAATGCATTTTCTGCAGCTACAACAAAATTGTTTTTAAGATTGTTCGGTACATCAAAGGAAACTATACGTTGAGCAACACTACTAAGTTGTTCAGCTGCTTCCTGACGGCCAACTGTATTGTATGCTCTGGCTTGTGTATAGAGATCTAAGTTGATTTGCAAACCTTCCTCCTGCGGAATAAGTGCTTGAAGTAACGCACGCGCACTTTGCATACCAGGAATATTAACCATATAGAAGAACACAACACCGACAATTCCAATCACACTAAGAATCACATACTGTTTGGCTGTTATGTCTGAATCAGACACTTCTATCTCCTGAGTGCCCATACCATAAACATATCGTATGTGCACAAGTGCAATAAGTGTCATAAAGAGCCAATAGCTTACAATATTATCAAACACAAAGAGATTGTGAAAAAAATATGCCGCAAAAAGTCCTGTAAGAATAGCGCGCTCAGGAAGAGCGAAGTGCACACCTTTCCAGAGATACCAAAGTGCGCTCGCAAATAAGAGCAAGTACAAAATGAGCCCGGGGAACCCTGCGGCTACAAGCCAGTCAAGAAACACATTGTGTGCACGATCAAACCATGGCTCCTGCTTCCACATCTCAGGATCATAGTGTTGTGTAAAGACATAAATAAATCCCTCCTGGCCCCAACCAAGTAGTGGCCTGTCTTTTGCACCTTCCCAGGCTGTCTGCCAAATAAGGAATCGTGACTCAACAGTCCTCTCCGTCAAAGAAATAGACGCAAGGCGTGCAAGAGGACCTCCTTCAGGAACCATATCTGTTGCCTTCATAATAAAGAAACCTGAGACAAGCAATACCACTACCGCCAACATTCCCACAGCACCCTTCCATAAACGCGGATGCTCCACCTTCCCTTTTACAGCAATAATCAGTGCAGTGAGAGTGACGCCTCCAACTAATCCAAGAATTGAGCCTCGGGTCGCCGTATAGAAAAGAATAAGCGTTTGTAGGAGTACCGCTGCACTATATCCATATCGCGCCAACTTTTTATCTCTGTCTGTATACAGAAGCCATAACGTTAAGAATATATGCACCAGCATATATACCGCCAGATAGGTTGCATTACCGAGTGTCCCATCAAGCCGTACCCCTCCTTGGTTAATTGTCGCAAATCCAAAAAGTTGAAATAGGCCGTAAAAACCCATAATAACCGATGCACCCACTGTAGTTCTAAGTAACCATATACGTACCTGTTCCGTTCTAAGAAGGCCGGCAAGAGCAACAACATACCCAAAAAGATGTAAGATAGTCACCAGCCCTTCCATTCTTTCAAAGTTAGACCAGAAAGCCTTAAAGAGTGAGGGAGAGACGAGATCGGCAAGTGTAACAATTCCGACAAATGCAATTAATGAGCCAAGTATCCACGAAAAGCGTGGTCGATAACGCGCATCAAGCACAGCGAGAGCTGCCCACGAAGCCACAACTATTTCTACAACGATTCTAAAAAAGAAGTTTTTTCCCGTAATGAAGGGGAAAAACATAGAGCTTGTTACAATAAAAGGCATAAGTGGCAAAATGAAGACCCCACCCAATGCACTATACCGAAGGACTGTCTGTATTTTTTCTTTGATATTCATATACACAAAACTATACCAGTAACCCCAACAAAATACCAAGCCGTGGCGCCACCCAACACATTCAGCTATTATAAGCTGTAATGTTAGACACAATCACACAGTTATTACGACAATGGAAAACACGCAATCTTTTTTTGTTGGTGCATTTCAAAAAGAGCCTTGGTAAGGGTTTTGCTCAAGAACACTACTCCCAATCAGGAGAAGACATACTTGCATCTCGATTATTTCCACACAACCACAAAGGCACCTATATAGATGTAGGATCATACCACCCTAAACATTACTCCAATACATATCACTTCTATAAACGAGGGTGGAGTGGGATCACGATAGATCCGAACCCAAAGAGCGTTTTTCTTTTCAATCATTACCGACCTCGTGACACACATATCCAAATGGGCATATCAGAAAAAAAAGAGATACGCCATTACCATCTTTTCAACCACCAAAGTTGTAACACATTCTCAGACACACACAAAGAACAAATGCTTAAGAAGCCCTACATAGAGCACATCGGGACAACTCCTGTTCCCTGTGCACCTCTATGTGACATAGTACAGGTACACATGTCGCATGGAGCACAACTAGATCTTCTTAGTATTGATGTGGAAGGAATGGATGATGTTGTCCTGCGTTCCCACGACTGGGACACTTTCCGACCAACCGTGGTTATCGTAGAGCACGAAGGGCAAACGCTCGATGTGCTTAATAGTAGCGCTGTTTATCAGTTTCTTACAGAGAAAAAATACACCCTCTGTGCCGCAACAGATCTCAGTTTTATTTTTAAAGACACCCAATGAATAAGTTTAAAGACACTCTAAAAACACTTCTGCGGAAAAGTGAGAAGTACACTAAAACAGATATGGTGTATCTGGCGTCTGGAGGATTTTGGCTAACCATAAAAAAAGTACTTGCGGCAGCAATTGCATTTGGTGTATCAAT
>CBDUNJ010000063.1:0-3082 GCA_965368565.1 uncultured bacterium | reverse complement strand
CGAAGCGAGTTTTTCCAGTGTACCCATTTATTCCCGAAGGAACAAATGAATACGAAGTAACTATAGCAAACTAATTTACTTCTGCAAGTAGCTGAAACTGTATGACACATATCATTCTATGTGTCAAAAATACACCCCTATTCTAAACACCGCTATGCACATCATTAACTTGCTCTGGTCCTCTATTTTTGTAGCGTGTAATGAAGTCCTGTATACGAATCCTATCTAATTCACTATCGTTTGAAAGATCAAATGTGTCCAGCCTCCCCCATGCTGCAAGAGCTATGTCAGTCTCATTTGCATCACGTCTTGTGACAACAACCTTAGTATCCCCTTTTGCAATATCACGGAGCACATCTACAAAAGTCTCTGGCATATCACCCTGATAGGATACCCAAACTGATCCGTGTTCAAGTGAGTGAATAAGGTGCCCGTCAGCTATAGACTCATCACCACGAAAACCTGGAGCAGCGGGGCGTACATAATGTGGACCTGATGTTGGTGGATTAGAGATATATCCATCAAACTCCGTGCCATCAGCAACATGTGGAGATTCCAACACCTCAATGCTTCTACTCATATCCTCTGTCTGTGGTGCTGTACTCTGGATCCAAAGACTAAATAGAACGACAACAACAAGTAGCCCACCGATAATTCCCACACCCCTTGCAAAACTACTCATTGTATTTGAATGTCTATCGTCTACGCTAATCTTTTTACGATTCGCCTCTCGCTCTGCTTTCTTTATCTCGTACTGTTCCTTTGATGATATTTTTTCTTGTTCCATATATAAAGAGTATAACAAATCATTTATCACTGTGTATTAACAGGACACGTTCTACCATCCTTTTCAAGATGTATCGGCACCTCAATAACATCCACTACACCATATATATCAAAGGTTGCTCGGAGCAATAATCCATTTCGCACCTCATCAGTAAAGTACTGATCAAATATAAAGTTACCAAGTGAATAGTATATAGGCACTCCTTGATACTCTTCATACTCCTGCACAACGTGTGGGTGCGACCCAATTACCAGTGCCGCCCCTGCATCTACAAAACGATGTGCCCATACACGTTCTGACTCTGTTGCCTCCACATACTCTTCACCCCAGTGTGTATACACAACTGGCACATACCCCTCGGCACGACTGCGTTGAATTACCCTCTCTACATCCTCAAAAGACTGCCCACCAAATTCGGTAAAGGCAACAAAGGCAAGTGGTACTCCTCCAACAATTCGCCGCTCTGTCCTGTATACAAATGGATCTCCTATATACGACACATTTGCACTATCAAGAATAGAAAGTGTCTCCTCAATGCCCTCCTTACCGAAATTCCAAATATGATTATTAGCGAGGTTCACAACATCAATGTTGTGTTTCTTCAAAAGCTCTGCCGTATATGGTGGATGGGTAAACATATAGTTCCCTTCTCCTCCAGGCAGTGAATCGAGACTTACTGATGCCTCTAACGTAATTGGTCCTTCAAGATTTGCCACTACCAAATCTGCGCCCGCAAGGACTGTATTAATACAAGAAAAAACATACCCTGCACCATTTTGTATTGAAACCTTCCTAATATAGCGGTCAAAAAGCATATCACCACCAAATATAATGTGTGCTTTCTCACTCTCCCCTGTTTCACCTACCTCTTTTTTTGTATACAAAACACTACTTACTCCAATACCAGCACATAGTACGCCAGCAATAATACCTAGAAGCACCAAAAGGTAGAGCGCTCTTTTCATACATCACTCTTCTTCAACGTGGCGTGTTCACGACGATATATATACCAAACAGCAATACATGCCCCGATAAGGTCTGTTACCAAGTCTAATGCAGTATTTTCATATCCACCCACATTTGTATTCGGCAAAACAACAGTAAGTATAAATTCAATAATCTCATTAAGCGCGCCGAGTCCAAGTCCTGCCATAGCAACAACAACCAATGTACCAGTCCAATCAAAACCATTTCGAAGATGCGGCTTCAAAACGTAATACATCACAAGCGTAGCAATGAAGAACCCGATTGTATGAACAACCTGATCGTATTTTAAAATAGCATAGGGCTCACCAACGAGAGGCACCAGGATTGCGGTATATATAACACGCCCTGCTTCAAACTCTGTCCCTCCAAGCATATGCAACACAGCCCATCCAAAAAGACCCCACAGTACATATGTAGGATACTTAACCACCTTATTACTCTTTAAAATCAAACCAAAGAAAAATAAAATAACTACAATATAAAAGAGGAACTCTGTATTGCCTTGATAGAGAAAGACACCTGTAAATGCAACGAGTGCAGCAACGAGTGCCCAAAGGATTGGCTTTTGTTCTTGTGTAATATGCATATCTATAAGTGTACACACAAAATAGGCTTTAGAAAAACCCCGCACATAGTACGGGGGTTTTCTAACATTATTTCTACTTCTTTGGTGCTATCTTTTTAGCAACTTTCTTTCGTGCTGTATTCGTCTTTTTCTTTGCCGCCTTTCCTTTTTTCTCCGCCTCTTTTTCTATTTCCTTCCAGTGTCTTTTGAGCTCTTTGCCCAACTGCTCCGCTTTCTTCTCACTGACATCTTTCACCTTTGCATACTTTGCAACTGTTGTCTCAATAATTTTCTTGTACTTCTCTTCGGTGAGGTTCTGTGTCTTCTCTATTTTTTCAAGCACCTCTCCTTTTGCTTTCAACACCCACCCTTCTACCTTTTTTCTATTCTCCTTACCATCAGGACCATATAAGAAATACCCTCCTGCCGCTGCCGCAGCAGCAGCGCCCGCAATAAACGCACCAAGTTTACCAAATGTATCTGAGTTCTTTTTTGTCATACGCTATGTGTTATGTGACTTGCTACTAATCTTTCTTCTTTTTCTTCCCCCGTGTCGTACTTTTGAAAATCGCACCCGTTGCCAATACTTCCAGAAACTTTGCAACAAACCATGCTTTAGAAGTGATTTTTTCGCGAAGCTCATCTAGATCCTCTGCAATGTCTTCCACCTCTTCTCGCACATCCTTTGCCAATCCTTCTATTTCTCTCGCCGCACGAATAATGTAATACGCCGCAATCCCAAA
>CBDUNJ010000062.1:0-3085 GCA_965368565.1 uncultured bacterium | reverse complement strand
ATCAGAACACCATCTCAAACCTATTAATATAATAATATATTATTATATTAATAGGTTGTACTTCCTTCGACACTAACAACAATCCCCAGACAGCAAAACACAACGGCTCAACCTGTTGAGCCGTTGTGTTTTGCATGCGATAAACCGTAGGGTTGTAGTTTCCACAACTGTGGATAACTATATATGCCTAGTGGGATGAAGTGTTATATAATGTTTTGTAAGTGGGATAGAGTGGAAAATCAGAAATCCGCGAGGTTTTTGCATTTCTCCATCGTCTGACAAAAATGAATCACCGATTCTTTGTCAAACACCTCAACGCTCCATACAACAACTATCATGCTCATTGGCGAATACACACACAAACTGGATCCAAAAAAACGCCTCTCGCTTCCTGTTAAATTTCGCAAAGAACTTGGTAAAAAAGTTGTTGTTACACACGGGCTCGATAGCTGTCTTTTTGTCTACTCTGCAACTGAGTGGCAAAAGATAGCAGCAAACATTGCAGAACTGGGACTAGGACAAGCAGACCGTCGTGGCTTTAATCGATTTATGCTTGCCGGAGCAGTAGAAGTAGACGTGGATTCACTTGGAAGAATCCTTATCCCTGACTTCTTAAAGACATTTGCCAAACTTGATGAGCAGGTTGTGCTCGCTGGAGTTTATAACCGAATTGAAATTTGGAATGACACCAGCTGGGGTACGTACAAGAAAAAGATTCAGAAACAAGCAGACGGACTTGCGGAAAAACTTGGAGACATCGGCGCTCTATAACAGTATGGAAAAAACTACCACAGTACACACCCCTGTCTTATTGGCAGAAGTTATTGAAGGACTCAGACCAGAAAAAGGCAACATCATCATTGATGCAACACTTGGAGGTGGGGGACACGCAGCGGCACTGTGTAGTGCTGCTCACATCACACTTGTCGCACTTGATGCAGATCAAGTAGCTCTTGATAGAGGAATGACGGCACTCAAGCAATCAGGGAGCGACTGTGCTGTACATATGGTACACAGCAATTTTCGATCATTAGACACAGCACTAGATTCACTTGAAATAGATCGAATTGACGCTGCACTCTTTGACCTTGGTATGAGCTCTGATCAATTAGAGCAATCCGGAAGAGGATTCAGTTTTCAAAAAGACGAACCTCTTCTAATGACCTTCAAAGAAGCACCAGCACCTTCAGACACTACCGCAGAAGTAATTGTAAATGAGTGGGGCGAAGAAAATATCGCAGACATTCTATACGGGTTCGGAGATGAACAATTCTCACGACGCATTGCACGAAACATCGTCAAAGCTCGTCAACAAAAACGAATCACCCGAACAGTAGAGCTTGTTGAAATAATAGAAGAGTCGGTTCCGTGGTGGTATAGAAAACGAAAATCACACCCTGCAACACGGTCATTTCAAGCACTGCGAATGGCAGTAAACGACGAACTCGGTGCAATTACTGAAGGGATTGAATCAGCATTCAGAAGACTCAAACCGGAAGGACGTATTGCAGTCATTACGTTCCACAGCATTGAAGACAGACATATCAAACACCTTTTTAAAGACATTGCAGAACGAGGAGGTACCCTCATCACAAAAAAACCAATCACGGCAAGTGACGAAGAAATTGCGCAAAATCCACGAGCACGTAGTGCAAAGCTCCGCATCATTCAAAAAATATGACATCTCTTTTTGACACAACATACACAGCATACCTACTCCGCAAACGTATTGGGGCAATGCTTTTTGCTGTCGTTATACTCAGCAGTGTTGTCTACGGAATACTTATAAAACAAACCATCTCACACGTTGTTGAACGAAAACAATTACAACAGCAGCAGAGCGCGCTCCATTCAGAACTAGCAGTGCTTGAGTCAGAATACATCACCCTTACCGAGTTTCTTACAGAAGACAATGCACACGCTCGTGGTTTTGTCACTAATCCACAGGTACACTACGCACTTCGAAGTACAACACCTGACGTTGTGACACTTCGAGGTATCGAATAACCCTCTCTACAGGTTATATGAAGACACCACACGGAAGAATTAGATTTCTCTCAGGCCTTCTTGTCTTTGGGGCATTACTTATTGTATGGAAACTCTATACAGTACAGGTGGTACACGGAGACACATTTGCACAGAAAGCAGAGCGGCAATATTCTGCACCACAACAATCTCTTTTTGAGAGAGGAAGTATTTTCTTTACCGAAAAAAGCGGTGGTCGTATCTCTGGAGCAACACTACAATCAGGATATACACTTGCGATAGACCCTCGTCACATATCAGATCCAGTGAGTCTCTATGCCACTCTTGCTGAATTAGTGCCATTGGATCAAGACGATTTCTTTTTTCGAGCACGGAAAACAGATGACCCTTATGAAGAGCTCGTACAACACTTGGACCAAAAAACAGCTGATGCACTATCAGAACGTGACTTGGATGGTGTTATTCTTGTAAAAGATCAATGGCGACAATACCCAGGAGATACACTTGCCGCCCACACACTTGGCTTTGTTGGTTTTGATGGGGAAGAGCGAACGGGAAGATACGGGCTAGAGCGATACTACGAAGATGTCTTGCGCAGAAAAACAAATGCCGTGTATGTGAATTTTTTTGCAGAGGTTTTTTCAAATGTCGGCTCATTGGTTTTTGCAGATAGCAACAGTCGAGAAGGGGATATAGTCACCACAATTGAACCAACAGTGCAGTCTCGTCTTGAACAAGCACTGGAATCAATTGAATCAAAATGGAGTGCTCAAACAACAGGTGGAATTATTATTGATCCACAATCAGGAGAAGTGTACGCTCTCGGCAAGACACCTTCTTTTAATGTAAATACATTTGAGGACGTTGAGGATGTGCATGCTTTTGGTAACCCGCTGATTGAAAATGTGTACGAAATGGGTTCTATCATAAAACCCCTTACCATTGCTGCAGGACTTGACGCTCGTGCTATCACTCCAGAAACCACATACAACGACCGTGGCTCTGTCACTGTGGACAGTAGCACCTTTTCTAACTACGACGGAAGAGCTCGTGGTGTTGTCTCAATGCAAGAGGTATTAAACCAATCACTTAACACAGG
>CBDUNJ010000061.1:0-3088 GCA_965368565.1 uncultured bacterium | reverse complement strand
ATGATTTTGTTTTAATTCATTAATGTCGTACTCCATAACGATTCTTATAGTAGCATACAACACGGCGCCTCAAGAGAGGCGCCGTGTGTTCTATTACCCGTGTGTAATTATTTCTTGTGGGCCTTCTTTGCAGCCTCCATTCGTGCCTTGAACTTCTCAACTCGTCCTGCTGTATCCATAACCTTCTCCTGACCTGTATAAAAGGGGTGGCACGCAGCACATACCTCAACGCTAATCTCCTTAGCTGTTGATCCGACGGTAAATGTATTACCGCACGCGCAGGTCACCTTTGCATCCTGGTTGTATTCTGGGTGAATATCCGTTTTCATAATGGGAGAAGTATACCTATTTCACACAAAAAATCAATACTCCCTTTCAGAGCCTTCTATTGACAGAGATTATTATATCCTGTTTACTCTACAATAGAACGTACACGGAGAAGAAGGAGTGCCAATGCATCAGCTAGCAACACACTCACTACCCACAACCAGTCATCGCACACCAAGTCCAATCCCCGACCAAAGGACTCACAGAGACTTGCGGAGGGCCAGGCAAGAGATGGACAAATTGTTGGAATCAGAAGAGTTCCAGAAAGTACTGTCTCTAATATACAGCGGGGAGCTTAAGCCTATCCTACTTTTTAGAACAGCTACTGGAAGAACTATTTTCTTGGGTGGTAATGGGTT
This sequence comes from uncultured bacterium, assembly GCA_965368565.1. Classification (GTDB taxonomy): domain Bacteria; phylum Patescibacteriota; class Minisyncoccia; order Phycocordibacterales; family EsbW-18; genus CBDUNJ01. The sequence goes on along the minus strand of CBDUNJ010000061.1, from coordinate 2,402 downwards.
CCTCGCAAAAACAGAAGAGATCGGTGAAATCACCTCTCTGGATCCTACTTGGGTCATCCGCGCTTGGTTTGCTTATAATTGGAAAAATACGAGCATACGTACACACATTCTCGAATCCATCCAGTGTCACCTCTGACACGGAAACAAAAGGTGACCACAATCGGTCACCTTTTTCACTACCCTCCTAAAATCTCAATTTCTGTCTGTAATTCAGCAGCATGCTCCATAACGCTATTACCATATGAGCGCACCCATGAAGAAGGGTTTGCAGCATTAGCCCATCCAGCGAAATATCGCATAGCAGCAAGATGTTCTGATTCATACGTACCTCTGTCTGCACCATTATCAGCTAATAACAATGACGAGGCTACAAAAGCTGTTCGAGGATTCCAAGGGTTTGGAGGTGTTTCTCCAGATGCCGAAGCAATACGATCTTTATAAAGCATCCACGTTGATGGAATAAACTGAGCCGGACCCATTGCACCACCATACCCGCTTGCTTGTGGGCACGACACAACTTGACTATATGGATCAATGCCCAACTCACCAGTTATTTCAAGAAACGGATCGACATCACGAGTTGGCTTCATAACACCATCAAATGGTGTACCTGTATTCTTACCAATTCCATCTCCTTTTCCAGGGCTATTGGTCAAAAGACACTGCCCAACGTTTTTACCAAGATTACTTTCTTGTTTTAGAATTGCAAGAAGAAACGCTGGTCGAACACCTGTTGCTGCACTTGCTGCCTTTGCATAATCATATGCTTGTCCAAAAGAGATATCCGGGGAATCACGAAGTGAAAAGAGCTCACTTCTAATCTGAGCCGCTGTTCGTTGTTTTGAGACGATAATATCTTGATATGCCTCTTCTTGCCCCCGCGTAACTTTCAAAATGTGTGCCTTCTCAGCCTCTCGCACTTCTATATTCTTTTTCTCTGCCTCAAGAAGACTTCGTAATTTTACTTCCTCGCCGTGTTTATCTTCAAGCGAAAGTTTTTCCTGGTGTGTATCTGTTTTTGTCTGACGAATCTCTTCAAAAGAAACCTGTAACCCTTCCTTAATTGCATTAAAAGAGTCTACATCTTCAAAAAACTCGGAAAGATCTTTATTAGAAAGCGCTATTTCAGCAAGAGAAAAATTGTCAATTTCATTTGTCCGACGGATTAGTTGTGCAAGAGAAGCACGTTCTCTGTTCATTTTCTCTGTTAACTCTTCAATGGTAAGTTCTCTGTTACCAATTTCAGTAGAAAGTTTTTTGATTTCAATAGTGCGTGCCTGGATAGCCAGTTGTGACTTCTTGATTTGTGCTTCCAATATATCAACGTCACGCTCAAGAGTAACTCGTTCACGCTGTTTTGCATCCAAAATAACCTGCTGTTGTGCAATTTCTGCTTCAACTCTGTCCAATTCACGCTCCAATTCGGCCCGACGAGAAGCGATAGCGGCCGGTGTGTTTGACTGAGCAAACACACTAACAGGTGCAAGCAAAGAAAGCACAAAAAATAATATAAGTATTCGCTTCATAATATGCATTACACATAGCTTATACAGCTATAGAAAAAGTCGTCTTTAAACGACTTCTATTATACCGTATATGCCGAGTAGGAGAAAATGTTCTTACTCACCATCCTCGTCTGCACTTCCAGACTCATCACTTTCTGGTTCATCCTTACCTTTCTTTTCAACTTGAATAGAATCCATATCAATCTCTGTTGATTCTTCTTCCTCTTCCTCCTCACGAGGTGCCGTAACAGAAACAACTGTCTCAGTAGATTCCTCTGTTGGCTCAACGCCTTTTGGCAAAGAAATATCGCCAATGGTAATGGTACTATCAAATGTGGTGAGTGAAGAAAGATCTACCTCAATCTGATGTGGTAAATCTTTTGGCAGTGCTTCAATCTCAAGTTCATACATAACTTTAATGAGAGTACCTCCTTCACTCTTAACTACAGGAGATTCACCAATAAATTCAAACGGTACCGAAACAGTAAGTTTCTTTCCTTTTTCAATAACGTACAAATCAGCATGCTGAGGGACACCGGTCACTGGATGAAAAGCGATATCGTGTATCAGCGCCTCTTTATCTTCACCTACTCCTGAAAGAATAATGATAGTAGACTCACCGGCTTGACGAAGTATTTTTTCAAATTCACCACGGACAATAGAGATTGGCGTGGATTCTTCTTTTCTTCCATAAAAAACAGCCGGCATCACTCCTTCGGGGAGCGTCTGTTGTGCTGTCCGTTCTGTAATAGTAAGTGTTAACATATACATTAAGTAACTAGCCACCAGAGCCTCTAGCTGCTAGTCATAACAAAAGAAGTATACAAAAAAACCCAAGAAACGCAACCCCACACCTTTCATTCTCTTGTTCTGATATGAATCAGAACGACTAACGAT
>CBDUNJ010000060.1:0-3091 GCA_965368565.1 uncultured bacterium | reverse complement strand
ACGATGCAACAAGTGTAGATGAAGGTGTGCCCGCAGAAGACACAACAGATACAATAGAATAGCTATTACAAAATAGTTATTAAACATTAAAAAAGAGCTCAACTGAGCTCTTTTTTCTATCTCAAATATGCTCTCATTGCACAATAAGTGCAATTTTGATCAGTACATTCTTGATCCCAAAAGGAAAGGTTGTATATATTTTTGGCAACTTGAATGTTGGTTTCTTCAAGATTTGCTACTTCATCAGCATCTATTTCAAACAGTTCCTCTTTATATGCACCACTAGCATTTGGTTCTGTAAAAATTATTTCTCCTGTTGTCATACGTTGTCTATGTTTTGTGTGTAGGTCATAAATGAGCTTATAGAACACTAATTGCCTTTTGTAGTCACCGGTTTCCGTTTTCGTCTTACCTTCAATAGCATTTCTACTTTTTGGTTTTCCTGTTTTGAAGTCAATAATATGCACAGTGTCGTTTTCTTGTGGTACAACAACATCAAGTTTTCCACGAAGGAGAATTCGTGTATCAGGGAGTATTTCAATAAAGACATCGTTAATATCATATTCGGTTAACACATTTTTTTGGAAACGGTTTTTCTGGTGTTCAAAGAAGCCAGGTAATGCTGCCTCACCTTTGTGTAATAGACGACTGTATTCTGTATCAGAAAATGATAAACGGGTTATGGTTTGTATAAAACGTTCCATAAGCAACTTTTTATCCAACACATCTTTTTCTCGATAGGTATCAAGCATATGACGAAGTGCATCATGTACGGCTGTTCCATAACGAAGTGGCATTGTCGGTGCTTCAGGAACTCGGACAAGATTACGAAAAAAATACTGCCATGGACAGGTGAGGTAGTTATTCAATGCGGTTACCGAGAGGCCTTGTTCAAGGAAACGTGAGCGGAGGAATTCTTTTTCAGAAATAGTGATCCCTTTCTTCCCCTCTTTGCTAAAGCGTTCTTTTGTTATTCGTGTTGCAAGCGCCGCTTCGCTGTCTTGCATATTGTGTTCCTTACGGTGCTCCTCTGGTATTTCATCAATAAAGTGAGTTCGAGTTAATACACGCCCATCGGCATCGTGTTCTGCATAGCTTATTGTAATATCTTTTTGAGCTCGAGTGATGGCGACATAGAGGAGTCTACGCTCATCATCAACTGAGGTATCTGGAGATCCTGCACCTTTTGTGTGTGGGGTGCGAAACACACTCCTGCTCTTTCTATTGCCCCATACACCATCTAGGGCACCAATTATATACACCTTTTCAAATTCAAGGCCCTTTGAACGATGGGCAGTCATAAGACGGACGGCATATGGAGGTGTGTACACACTCCCTGTTGTAATTTGAATGTTGTAGGCTTCAATAAAGGCAATGTGTTCAAGAAAAGCATTGAGCGTGAAAAGTTGATAGCGTTCTCCTGCCCGGCGCGCTTCATCAAAAAGCTCTCCAAGAAGGTGAAGTTTTTCTGCAGAATGAGTTGCTCCAAATATGTGTTCAAGAAAACCAGAATCTCGCACCAACATTTCAAACACTTCTAGCGTACCTTTATTTTTTACCTGTCCTGCCCATTCAATATACTGCTTCCCCGCTTTCTTTAAAAGTGAAATATCATCAACTCCTGCTTCTATAAGGTGTTTCTCATTAGTGAGTATTTTTATGAGCGCGACCTTTGTTTTTTTATGATGGAGTAACACTTGCGTGACATCAGTTAGAGGAAGATCAAGAAAATCAAGAAAGAGCATACGACCTATGTACTCATTGTTTCCTGTGTCATTGAGCGCTCTTAAAAAAAGAAGTAATTTTTGAATATCGGGATCTGCAAGAATATCTTGTCTTGACTCAATGCTGTATGGAATAGCGAGAGCATCAAGGGCTCCAGCCATTGGAAAAGCGTGTTTATTGTTCCTGTAAATTACAGCAATTTCATTTGCTGGTGTCCCTTCTTCTATCGCACGTTGTATGTCTTCAGCAATACCGGCGTGTTCAAGATCGCTGTGTGAGTAGTGTCGTATTGAAATATGCTCTCCATCCTCTTTTTTACCAGAGGTGAGGGGTACTCTGAGATCACGTACTTTTTTCGGTAGCATTTTTGAGTCACTAGTAATAAGACCGTGAGCGCTTGTGAGGATTGATTGTGTTGAACGGTAATTGGTGGTTAGCGTTATTACCTGCGCATTTTTAAACCGATTGGTAAAGTATAGAAAGTTTTCTAGTGAAGCCCCTTGAAAACGGAAGATTGCTTGTTTTTCGTCTCCAACAATAAAAAGATTCGGTTCCTCATGAAAGTCAGAAAGGTGTTCTAGAATTGCATTTTGTGCGTAATTCGCATCTTGATGCTCATCAGCGAGTACGTATAAAAATTGTTCCTGAAGCGCTAACCTGAACGGCTCATCTTTTTCTAACATACGAACCACCTCAAGGAGCATATCCTCAAAATCAAAAAGAGACTCTTTTCGCAGTGTTTCTTCATACAATCTGTACACTTGGGCTGCTTCGTCCATCCTATTAAGACGTTTTTCTTCAGTGACATATTCACCTTTCATCTTGCCTTTGTATTTTCCTTTTGTGTGATGTGTGTCTGGTGTTTTTTCAAAATGCACCCTGTCTCTTTTAAGAAGAGCGTCTAAGGTGTCAGGAGAAATATCGTCTCGCTTTACATCTTGTATGAACCCCAATAATTCACGGACAAAATAAAAAGGATTACCGTAAGGTTTAACGTATTCAAATGAGTGTTCTTCAAGAATGTGTTCTATGATGCGCACCTTATCTACCTCAGTCGCTGCTGTAGAACCGATGATTCGTGGAAAGTTTTCAGGATGTCGCCCAATGATTTCATTACAAAAACCGTGAAAAGTGTGTATGCGTACTTTGTAGGCATCGCCACCAATAATGTGCTTGAGCTTGTCCCGCATTGCAGAAACTGCTGACTCGGTAAAGGTGAGTGCGAGGATGGCCCGAGGGTCCGTGTCTGTCTCTTTGAGGATGTTTGCTATGCGAAGTGAGAGTATGGTGGTTTTACCGGTACCAGGGCCCGCAATAACCATCACAGGCCCTTCTATGCTGTCCACTGCTTGCTTCTGCTCTGTAT
>CBDUNJ010000059.1:0-3129 GCA_965368565.1 uncultured bacterium | reverse complement strand
TCTAGGTCAGGAAGTTTTAACAAAGCTCCCCAGAGGACGATTCCACCAATAGAAAAAAGAAAGCCCCCAATAACAAAAAGCTTTACGCTTGGATGAGCCCATATACGTCGGATTATTCCCCTCTTTTTTCTTGTTGTCATATATAGTTTGTGTAGTATCAGTAGTATACCGTACATAGAATGATTTCATTACGCAAGCTGTTACTTACACACCCTTTCTGCTACAGTAGATATGTATGTTTGGAACACTTTTTAAAAAAGAAATACTAGTTATAACTGATGAAAAACGTGTTGATGAGGTGCTTTCACGTGGTGTTGATGAAGTTATTCAAAGAGATGATCTGCGAAAGAAAATGCTTTTAGGAAAGCGTCTTCGTATTAAATTAGGTATTGATCCAACAAGTCCACATCTGCATCTTGGGCGTTCTGTACCACTTCTTAAAATGAGAGATTTTCAAGAGTTAGGGCATCAAGTTGTGCTTATTGTTGGTGATTTCACTGGTGTCATTGGTGATACGTCAGATAAGGAAAGCGAACGACCAATGCTTTCTAAAGAAGTAATAGAAAAAAATAAGAAAAATTATTTTGCACAAATTAGTACACTGATTGATATTGATAGAGCAGAACTTCGTTACAATTCTGAATGGCTTGAAAAACTTACCTATAGAGAAATAGGTGAGCATGCGAATGTTTTTTCTGTGGCTGATTTTATTGCTCGTGACAATATTAAGCGGAGGTTAGATGCGGGCACACGAGTTTCTCTTCGTGAGACACTTTACCCGCTTATGCAAGGGTACGACAGTGTCGCAATTAAAGCTGATGTTGAACTTGGTGGAGTTGATCAACGTTTTAATCTTCTTGCAGGAAGAATACTACAAAAGGAATACAATCAGGATCCACAAAATATTGTTATGACAACATTTCCTGTTGAAGGACTTGATGGGAGAAAAATGAGTTCAAGTTGGGGTAACACTATTACTTTTAGTGAAGCGCCAGATAAAATGTATGGAAAAGTAATGAGTCTTCATGATGATTTGATTAGTAAGTATTTCACCATACTGACACGTGTTCCGTTGGAAAATATTGCTGAAATAGAGAAAAAAATACAAAAAGGAGAAAATCCTAAAGATTTAAAAATGATTCTTGCGCGTGAAATTGTAACAATGTATCACGGAAAAGATGCAGCACACTATGCAGAACAGCAGTTTGTACAGACGTTCTCAGAAGGGGGTATTCCAGATGCTGTTACTGAAGTGTCCGTAGTAGAAGGGGAGATTCTTATAGATACACTTGTGCAGAATAAATGTGCCTCATCAAAAACAGAAGCGCGTCGATTGATAGAAAATGGAGCTGTGCGAAATGCAGAAACTGGAGAGAAGTATACAAATCTTAAGAATATAACTCCAAAAGGAGTAATATTAAAAATTGGAAAGAAGCAGTTTATATCTATAAAAAAATAGTTATATGTCAGGGCACAATAAATGGTCAAAAATAAAACATAAGAAAGCGGTCACTGACGCTCAGAAGAGTAAAGTGTTTTCAAAGTTGGTAAAACTCATTAAAGTAGAAGCTCGACTTGCGGATGGTGATGAAAATGCACCTGGGCTTAAAACAGCAATTGATAAGGCAAAGGCAGAAAATATGCCAAAAGATAATATTGAGCGAGCTATCAAGAGTGCTACAGATGGTTCTGCTGCTGATGAAAAAGTCGTGTACGAAGCGTATGGGCCAGGAGGCACAGCACTCATTATTGAAGGTCTTACTGACAATACAAACAGGACATCAGCCGAGATTAAACATATTCTCTCAAAGTTGGATATAGAACTTGCAACACCAGGATCCGCATTATGGGCATTTGAACGTGATGGTGCTGAATGGAAACCAACAACACTCATTCCTATTGATGAAACTGATTCAGAAAAGTTACAAAAAGTGCTTGATGCTCTTGAAGAACAAGATGATGTTCAGGAGATTTATACTAATGCAGACTAGTGTATGAGAGTGCTTGCTGTTGATCCTGGGTATGACAGATGCGGACTTGCAGTTATTGAGGGGACTGGAACGAATCCCGTATGTCTTTTTTCTACTTGTATAGAAACAAATAAGAAAGATACCTTTTCAAAACGGTTACACACTATTGGAATTACTGTTCGTGAGTATATAGAAAAGTATACACCAGAAGAAGTTGCGTTAGAGCGTCTTTTTTTTAGTGCTAATAAAAAGACAGCGTTGCAGGTCGCGGAGACAAGAGGGATGTTGTTATTTCTTGCTGAAGAAAAAAAAGTTCCTGTATTTGAATATGATCCCTCTGCCATAAAAATAGCAGTTACAGGATATGGGAGAAGTACAAAGAAGGATATTATTCACATCCTACCTCGACTCATAACTATCACGAAAGATATTACTCACGATGATGAATATGATGCGATAGCTGTTGGAATAACTCATCTAGCGTCACATTCTCAATAGGTATTGAAAAAACTTGAGAAAGTATACACTTCTTATCCACAGAAGGTTTTAAAGGTTTGCTCCATATGTACTGTTGTGTACCGAAGCGTGATTATAGAAAGTGTCTCAAAAGATACAATGCACTTACCTATATGTACAATACAGGTAGAGTAATAATGGCTCTGTTTGAACACGGTTTTGCATACATCTTATTATAGTATTATGCACCACTCACTTCGTCGGACTTACCCCCACACCTTTCCTCATATTGCTGGTGTACCCGCGCGCCTTTGGCGCAACATAAGGAAAGGTGTGGGGGCTTGCAAAACAAATCGGTATTTGGTACAAATATGACGCCGTTTATTTAGCACTAATTTTGGCATAGCTCGTAGAGGTGTTTTTGAAGCAAAACTTGTACATAAGAGTTATCGGTAAGATATCTATTTGTGTGTAAATGTCTCGCAGAAAACACAATGCCAAAATTAGTGCTAGATAAAAAACGGTGTCCCGCTCATGTGTAGAAATACCTGTGAGCAGGTCGATTTTTTAAAGTTTTTAATACATATTATATTATGTTTGCAACAGACCTTCTTGAGAAAAACATCTTCCTTATGGATGAGGAAGAGGAGGATGATGATTTGGACATCGATATCGACGATTTGGATGACGACGACTTGGATGT
>CBDUNJ010000058.1:0-3164 GCA_965368565.1 uncultured bacterium | reverse complement strand
TTTCTGCAGCATTACATCTTTAGTACCATCAGTTGTTGGTAATTGTGTATCCAGTACCACCGAAAGCACCATTTTGAATAGAGATTCCTTGTGCTGATCCTTCAGCCAAGCCAGTACCGATATTGTGAATGATGTTGTCAGCAACAGTAGTGCCTTGTGCACCATTGTGAATGCTCACACCGTATGAACCACTTGGGTTTTGTAGGTTAAATCCACGAATAGTAACGTCGTCTGAAGTTACATCAAGGATACCAGTGATAACAGCTGCATCTACAGAGTCCGGTGCGTGCAATGCTACAAGTGTGAGATCATCAACAGCAATTGCCAATGTTCCTGGATTGTAGGCACCTGCATCTACACAGACAACTGAACCCGCTGTTGCTCCACCAACTGTTGCAACAAGGTTGCCTGGTGTTGCAGTAACAGAGCATGTTGTTGGTTCCTGATATTCGTCAAGCATTGCGCCAGCTCCTCCTTCAAGCAAATTGTTGCCATCAAAGGTCATTTCTGTAATTCGCATTTGCTTTGCGATTGGTCCTTGTCCGGTGAAAGCAGCGCCCACAGAAACATGCGCTCCTGCAAGACTACCAGCATTGCGAAGCCAGATAGAACTCTCATCTGGAGTTCCTCCTGGTGCCATATTAGTAAAGTTCCACTGTGCGTCCTTTGTTGTCTCTGGTGTACCCCCTCCCTCTAGACGAGTAAGTAAGAGTTCAAGAGAACCTGCTGAAAACACGTTCCCTGTTGCTGTTGCCTGACTTGAGAAGAACGCTCGTGTTCCAGAAACAGCAAGCGCTCCAACAAACAAGATAATTCCTGCGCTTAATAAGATCTTCTTCATAATTCTAAAATTAACTATTAAAGTAATAACCTCTACTAATACTTTGTATGATAAGTAGTTACATTCAATAATCACACTCTTGTTAGCACTTCGTCAAGAAATTGTTTATTTTGAGAATGCTTTGAGATAAGCGTCAATGCTTCCATTTTGTCCAATAGCAAAGCTCTCAATAGAGCCCCATAAATATGCGTCCTTTATGTGTCTTTTATATTTTATTCCGCTTTCAGAAAGAGTTAGAACCCATTTCAAAACAAATGACCAGCACACACTCAAAAAATACGAGTGAAAGACAAGATGGAGTCCGAGCAATATGAACATATAGTGAGGGCGAAGCGCCGTCTTGTAACCGAATTTTTTGAGTGTGTGCGGTCAAACGTATCCTTCCCCAATCCTTGCGGTTTGTTTTGAGATGGGTTCTGATGTGCTATTATTCGTTTATCTAATTCACAGCACCAAAAGACAATGATTCCAGAGAAATTTACAAAACCGTACAGCCCCAACGATACTGAAAAAAATATCTATACCTTGTGGGAAACAAGTGGCTATTTTAACCCTGATGTATGTATAGAAAAAGGTATTACCCAAAAAAATGCAGAACCTTTTTCTATTGTACTTCCTCCACCAAATGAGACAGGCATTCTTCACACTGGCCACGCATCAATGATTAGTATTGAAGACACCCTTGTTAGATTTCATCGTATGCGTGGAAAGCGCACGCTTTGGATACCAGGCACTGACCACGCAGCGATTGCAACAAATGCAAAAGTTGAAAAACTACTTGCCAAGAAGAAAATACGGCGACACGATATTGGACGAGAGGCATTTCTTCAGGAGGTACATACGTTCACCGAAGAATCACGCACTGGTATTTTGAACCAAGTACGACATATGGGTGCTTCTATAGATTGGTCACGATATGCCTATACTCTTGATGAAACGCGAGAGAAGGCTGTGAACGAAGCATTTAAACGTCTCTATGAAATGGGGCTTATTTATCGTGGAAACCGAATTATTAACTGGGACGCAAAGGCTCAAACAACTATTTCAGATGATGAAATTGTGCATGAGGAACGAGACGCTCAACTCTATACCTTTACGTACAGCAAAGACTTCCCTATTCCAATCGCCACCACTCGACCAGAAACAAAACTTGGTGACACTGGTGTTGCCGTCCACCCAAATGATGATCGCTACAAAGAGTACATTGGTCAGACTTTTGAAATTATTGACTTTGCGGGCGTGCCTCTCACCGTTCGTGTTGTTGGAGATGAGACTATTGACCCAGAATTTGGTACAGGTGCTGTTGGTGTAACACCAGCACATAGTCAAACTGATTTTGAAATAGCAGAACGCCATAATCTATCTGTGCAAACGGTTATCAACGAATACGCAAAGATGACTGTTGGAATGGAGGGTGTTAAGGATGTCAAAACATCAGATGCACGCAAAGCAATCGTTGAGTGGCTTAAAAATGAAGGCCTGTTACAGAAAACAGAAGATATAAAGCAAAATATTTCCACCTCTGAACGAACAGGTGTTGTTATTGAACCTCTTCCGAAGCTCCAATGGTTTATTGATGTTACCAAAGCATTCACACTTGAACATTCGCACATTGAAGGTATTGATGATGGTGCACAGACGACACTCAAAGAATTAATGCTCCATGTGGTGCGTACAAACCAAATAGAAATCGTACCCGAGCGCTTTGAAAAAATTTACAATAATTGGATAGAAAACCTCCGCGACTGGAATATCAGCAGGCAAATCTGGTTTGGTCATCGTATTCCTGTGTGGTATCGCACACAAGAAGGACAAGAAACCGAGGTACACATTGGTGGTGAAGCCCCAGATGCCTCGGGTATTTGGGAGCAGGATCCAGACACATTGGACACCTGGTTCTCATCTGGACTATGGACGTTCTCTACACTTGGCTGGCCTGAAAATACAGATGATTTAAAAACCTATCACCCAACAACTGTTCTTGAGACAGGCTACGATATCATATTCTTCTGGGTTGCTCGTATGATCTTAATGAGCACGGCTCTTTTAGGTGAAGTGCCTTTCAAGAATGTGTACCTACACGGTTTGGTGCGCGACGCAAAGGGACAGAAAATAAGCAAGTCTCTTGGCAACAATATTGATCCCCTTGAGACATCTGAACAATTTGGTACCGACGCATTTCGTATGGCACTTATTGTTGGTGTTGGACCGGGTGCAGACAACAGCCTCTCAGAGGATAAAATTCGTGCCTACAAAAAGTTTGCAAACAAATTATGGAATATCACACGGTTTGTATTAGAAAATACCGAAGATATGAATATGG
>CBDUNJ010000057.1:0-3239 GCA_965368565.1 uncultured bacterium | reverse complement strand
ACAACCCTAGACACTACTCCATCACCCATCGCACAATAGTGCCGAGTATCTTTTGTCGAGCTCTCTTGAGATTCATACGGATCATAAAAGGAATTGAGCGGAGTCTTGCTTGTACCTTTTGAAACCGCGAGAGTACCACTGAATCTTGCAATATCCTAATGTCGTCACGAATAGTATCCTTTTCTCTAGGAAAACAGTGTGTTATGTAATCGTATGCCTCGTGTGTATGGTCTGTTGCGTGTATAAGACTCACCTCATCTGTATCAAACATACTCCGCAACGTGCGCTTTAACTTTCTCACTCTCTCCTCAGCATTCTTCTGTCGTACACCCATTTTTGCATACGTAAGCATTTCCATATCAACAACCACCACAGCGACTCCTGGTAAAAAATCACTCACCGCTCCTGAATGATCGTCCCAGACCCCACCACGTAGGTGTCGCGCAACATACCGTGTCTCCCTTTCAGTAAAAACGTGTTTTGCAATTACTTTAAAACCTTTTTCTTCTTGTATTCTTTCAATAATAGCGTCCACGATCCCTCTTTCAGATGCCTTCTTTTTCAAGATAAAGACAGATAAACCTATTTCTTCACCTTGGTGAGCTGCAAAAAAACGTTCACGGACCCACTTATTCCACGGGGCTATTTTTATAAGGGTTTCCGGTTTTGGCTGCCATCCTTCAGATTTGAGATACTCATCAAGTAATTCCATAGTTGCATCTATCACAATGCCCGCATTACGCGCAAGGGCTTCCACAGTTCCTTTGTAATCATTTTCAGGATGGGGGTTCGTTGTAAGTCCTGAGATATCAGTTGGCACACCCGCTGACAAACCCTTGTGATACACAATATGATACGCAAAAGAAAGAAAGGCCTCTCGGGGTGCCGGAATCTTTGACCTCGCCGGCCCATCAATGGCACTTTCAATAATCTCTCGAGCTATCGGCGGCGGATAGTACGTGACACTATTGGGTGCAGATCGAGATGGTGTCCTTACATCAACACCAATTGTTCCTGGGTGTTCCTGTAAAAAAGCACGTACCTTCTCTTCATCATGATCAGAAATGAGTATGTCCAAATCACCACCCTCTCTATGTAACTCTGGCAGAGAATCAAAAAAACGCAACACAACGTAGGCGACATCTTCCTTGTGCAAATACTCCAATAACCCTTGTATACCTACTTCTTTAGAAAGAGAATACCGAACCTGTAAAGACTCAGAAAGTAGGTGTTCAAGTGCAAGCCAATACCGTTTTTTTCCATTCAGTGGTAGCGAAACAACACCTTCAATACGCACCAATCCAAGCCACAATCGACGAAGCAATCCTGGAATACCAACAATCCAACTGAATCGAGGTCGCATTCGCACCAATACTCGCTTTGCCGTTACCGGAAATTGAGCGAACAAGACCTTCACCGCATTCTTATCCAAAAAGAATACATCTGCATGCTTCTCCCGAAGCTCTAACAGGCTCGCATACGTGTCCGTGTATACACCAGTATTACTGCCAACACCGCCATCATATTTACTAAACAATTTTACTGTCCCCTGTCTTTTATTTTGAAGGAGATCAGGAAGTATTCCCTTGTCACAATCAAGAAAAATTAAATCGCCTGTTTTGATATGTTCATCAAGAATGCTCTCATTTGCAATTGTGACGTGTTCTTGCTTCATTCGAATATAGCACAGCAATTAGATACTCTGACAACACATACCAAAATTAGCCCACTCTTTTTAATTTATCTCTTTGTGCTCTTTCTATTGGAAGTACCTCCTCCTCTTTGTGCGTCATCGCCTGTGATACATGCACAATATCACGAACCAGCTTTCTCATACCATCGGGCTCTAAACTTGCGGCATGATCCGTTCCTTTCCATGTTCTATCGTGGGTAAAGTGACGCTCTATATGACTTGCACCCAGAGTAAGAGCTGCAATATCAACAGCAATTCCCAGGTGATGCCCTGAAAAACCGACCGATTTCACATCATCACCAAACTCATTTTGCAATCTTGTAATTTCTAAAAGAGCAACATCGCTGAACGGAACCGGGTATCCCGAAGTGCAGCTATATATAACAAGATCTTTATTTCTACCTCTGTCCTTGAAAAAAGAAACAACCTCTTTCTCTTCTGCGTGCGTAGTCATACCAAAAGAAAGATGCACTTCTCCCTCATAGCTTTCACACAAATATCCTAGAATATCAAACTTCAAATTGCATGCTGATGGAATTTTTATGAGACGTGGGTTAAGCGAGACGATCTCTTTAGCAGATGTCAAATCCCATACAGAGGTGGAGTACTCAACGCCAACACTCTTACAATAATACTGAAGCTCAGCATTCTGCTCCAAAGTAAACTCAAGAAATTCCCTGTGTTCTCCATATGTGGCTCCGTATGAGTTTTCAGGGACAGGATGAGGGGTATTGTATTCATCCTCACTCAGTAGTTCTTTTGGATTTCTTTTTTGAAACTTAACTATATCTACACCACAAAACTCTTTTGCTGTAAGAATCATCTTTTTAGCGAGCTCCAAATTTCCCTTATGGTTGCATCCGATTTCGGCAATAACAAGTGGTCTTTTCATATGCATCTTATTCTTTAGTATCAATCAGCATAGCACATATTTCACGCACAAAACCAGAACCTCCTTCAGTGCCTGAAACATAAGCACAGATATTTTTTACAGAATCTTGTGCGTTTTTTGGACACGCAGAAAAACCAACTTTCCTAAGCACATCAATATCTTGAACATCATCTCCACAAAAACACACATCCTTGTCCTCTATACTATATTTTGCTTTCAATTCTTCGTACACCTTCAGCTTATTTGAGACGCCGAGATGAATATCTTCAATCTGTAATTTTTTCATTCGGAATCGTACTTGATCTAAATCTTCACTGCTGAGTATCGCAACAATCACACCTTTCTCTCGCAATAATTCAACCCCTTTGCCATCCAATCGAGAAAAACGAATCTGCTCCTTCCCGTCTTCCTCCACATATACCGAGCCATCGGTAAATACTCCGTCTACATCAAAAATAGCAAGCGTTATCCCCTTGAGCACTTTTGTATCAACATCTCTTTTCCCAATCTCTCGCATATATATCTCAGCCATCTCAAAGTCACCTGGTTCATCAATTTCAAACGACCTACTTCCTGGCATTCGGTACAAGCCAATATTTCCACACAACCTGTTCCTGTTATCAATAAGACCCTTGCGGCTCATCACATACAGCG
>CBDUNJ010000056.1:0-3368 GCA_965368565.1 uncultured bacterium | reverse complement strand
TTTCTTTGCACAGAGTGCGTTTTTATTAAAAAACAAAGAAACAATAGGTTGTGGGGGCTTGCGATTACCACGCATCTGTTTTTGAATACGTGTTTTTTGTGATTATCCACAGCATCCAAGGTATCAGTGCGTTACAATGAGGTTATGGGGAGGACAACTCAATGGGTTGTCGCTCTTTTTGTCACATCTTTATACCTAATCTACCTACTATTATGGGATCTACTCTACTTACAACGATACGAAAGCGAAATGGAGACATTGTCTCTTTTGATCAGTCAAAGATCGTCGCTGCGATAAGTAGAGCATTTTTAGAGGTGACCCGAAGTCCGCACACAGCAGAAGCAGAAACAATAATGAGTACTGTTGTTGCTGTATTAGAAAAACAGGCACAGGGTAAAGAAGACTTCACTCCTTCAGTAGAGCAAATTCAGGATCTTGTAGAGCAGGAATTGATGGAAGCAGAACATTTTGCTGTAGCAAAAGCTTATATTATTTATCGTTTTGAGCATGCAAAAAAACGTGAGACTCAAAAAGAAGAAGCACAAGAAAAAATTAAAAGTCGTGAGCTGTTGGTGGAGAAGCGGGATGGACATAAAGAACTTTTTTCATTAGATAAATTACAAAAGGCGGTGGTGTTTGCTTCTCGCGGATACGAAGAAGAGATTGCTGTTGATGCGATTTTGGCCCAATGTGCTCGAGAAGTATATGATGGCATTACTACAAAAGACATCGCACGAACTCTTGTGCTCGCCGCTCGTTCATTCATAGAGCGTGATCCAGCATATGCGACACTTGCTTCACGTCTCTTGCTTCAAAATAACATCTATAAACAAACTATTGACCGCGACCCAATAGATCGTCCTGATTTTGGAGAGCGATACCGTACTGCTTTTGAACGAAACATCAAGCGGGGTGTACAACTTGGTATGATTGATCCCCGCTTGCTTCAGTTTGATTTTGAAAAAATTGGTGCAGCATTACGACCCGAGCGTGATGATCTTTTGAAATATTTAGGCACACAAACACTTGCTGACAGGTATTTTCTTCGTGATAAGAGCAATACCGATGAACATATATTGCTAGAGACTCCACAAATGCTCTGGATGCGTGTCGCTATGGGGCTTGCTGTTGCGGAGGATGCATTGGAAGAAAAAGCTATTGCTTTTTATGAGATGCTCTCTCAATTGCGTTTTGTATCATCAACTCCAACACTCTTTCACGCAGGCACGACATATGCTCAATTGTCGTCATGTTATCTTGGTGTTACAGATGACTCACTTGATAGTATCTTTAAGACATACAGCGACAATGCGCAACTCTCTAAGTTTGCAGGAGGTATTGGGTGGTCGTGGTCTAAGATTCGAGCAACAGGTGCTTTGGTGAAAACAACCAACATTGATAGTAACGGTGTGGTGCCTTTTTTGAAGATTGCTGATTCAACAACAGTTGCCATTAACAGAAGTGGTCGACGCCGTGGTGCTAACTGTGCATATTTGGAGACGTGGCATTATGACATTGAAGATTTCATAGAACTTCGAAAAAATACCGGAGATGACCGTCGTCGTACACACGATATGAATACTGCAAACTGGATTCCAGATCTCTTTATGAAGCGTGTGGAAGAAGATGGGGAATGGACACTCTTTTCTCCAGATGAAGTTATGGATTTGACCGACAAATATGGTCGTGCGTTTGAAGAGGCATATGAGGCATACGAAGCAAAGGCACGAGACGGTGAATTGCGGACGTGGAAGAGTATCAAGGCTCGTGATTTGTGGAAAAAGATGATTATACAGCTCTTTGAGACGGGGCATCCATGGATGACATGGAAGGATCCTTCAAATATCCGTAGCCCACAAGACCACGTTGGTGTTGTGCACAGTTCAAATTTATGCACCGAAATTACCTTGAATACAAAAGCAGATGAAGAAGTTGCTGTGTGTAACTTGGGGTCAGTAAACTTGGCACAACATATGACCGATGGAAAGCTCGATGTGGAAAAAGTGCGCGAGACAGTGGCTATCGGTATGCGTATGTTAGACAACGTAATTGATATAAACTTCTATCCAATTCCTGAAGCAAAAGCATCAAATATGCGACATCGACCAGTTGGATTAGGGGTTATGGGTCTTCAGGATGCTCTGTATATGAGCGACCTCACTTTTGATTCAAATGAAGGTGTGGAGTTCGCTGATTACACAATGGAAGTTGTCTCGCACGCTGCAATAGGAGCATCATCTGACCTTGCTCGTGAACGAGGGACGTATCAGTCATATGAGGGGTCTAAGTGGGATAGGGGCATTTTCCCTGTTGACACATTAGATCTATTGGCTGAAGAGCGAGGTATTGATGTGCAAGTAGATAGGACAGCTCGACTTGATTGGACCCCTGTTCGTGAATCCGTGAAGAAGTATGGTATGCGCAACTCAAACTGTTTGGCTGTTGCACCAACAGCAACTATTTCAAATATTTCTGGTTGCTTCCCAACAATTGAACCTATTTATAAAAACATTTATGTGAAGTCAAATATCTCCGGAGAATTCATTATTGTGAATCAGTATTTGGTGGAGGACTTAAAGAAGGTGGGAATGTGGAACGACGAAATGCTCGAACTCATCAAAGGACACGATGGTGGTTTGAATCAGATTTCCGCAATTCCGCAATGGATTAAGAAGCGACACAAAGAAGTATTTGAGATTGATCCCCTTTGGTTGGTAAAATCAGCCGCGCATCGTGGTAAGTGGATTGATCAGAGTCAGTCATTCAATGTGTTCTTTAATGGTACTTCAGGACAGGCGCTTTCTGAGGTGTATATGTATGCATGGAAGGCAGGTTTGAAGACGACATACTACTTGCGTTCACTCGGAGCCTCCTCGGTTGAAAAGAGCACAGTAACTCTTGAAAACCAAGAGCGCTTGGACAAACCTTCTTTTGCAAACACTGTCGCAGACAAAGAGGCAGTAACAAGTGCAATGAACTTGGCAGCACGTAATGCAATTCGGGAGAAGGTGGCAGTAACAGCAAATCAACAAAAGAGAAGGGTGGAACCAGAAGCGGAGAGTGGTTCCGCGACAGCGACACTAACTAGCTTTACAAGCCCAAACCTTTGTAGGATTGATGATCCTGATTGTGAGGCTTGCCAGTAGGAGGTTACAGGTTAGAAGCGATGGGTTATAGAAGGAAATAGCACGGTCGCCTGCGGCGACCGTGCTATTATCTCAGGTCAGACCTGAGATGTGTACCTTCGTATGGTTGTCACAGGCAGCCACGCTTTCTTGGTGGCGCTGCTTTTTCGTGGTAATGTGCGAACAGACGAAAACCAAAAGGAGGTCAGAATGACCAAGAAAGAAATTTGTGCGTTGGGAAAT
>CBDUNJ010000055.1:0-3440 GCA_965368565.1 uncultured bacterium | reverse complement strand
AGGCTGCTATGATGGTTGCGACAAAGTATCAAGAAGAGCTGAAGAAGGTGTTGGGCTCTAGTAATTAGCCACTAGGGTGTAGGGAAGATAAAAACCTTTCGATATGTCGATGGGTTTTTTCAGAGGGTGTAGAGTGAGAAAAATTGATTCCCCTGTACGTTTCCCTAGTGTTTTCTTTAAGTGAAAACACTAGGGAAAAAATGAAAACCCCACCGGATTGTTCCATGTGGGGGGGTGGTTTTTCAAGCTAGGCTCGGAGCGCTTCGAGATGCTTGGAGAAAGCAGCGAACGTTAGTTCTCCTCCATATTTTCTGGCAATGTATGTTAGGCACTCGAGCTCTTTTACGGTGATTTTTGAGTTAGCAAGATACTTTACAGCCTCAGACTCTTCACACTCTCGCTTACTTATGAAGTCCTTGATATCTTGAAGAGAACAATCAAGAAATTCTGCAAGGAGAGGCAGTTTTCCTGAAGGGAAGGGTCTCTGTCCATTTTTGATTTGAGAAGAGTAGGCCGCTCTAGAGCGATGGGTTTTGGAAAGCCAAGGTATTCTTTTAACAAATGCTCTCTGTGATTCACCAAACTCCTCACGCTTCTTTTCGAGTAGCTCTACTGCGAATCGTAAAGTGTCTTTAGATTCCATTGGTTACTCCATAGGTTCATTGTTCTGTTTGCACATTGCCATATTTTTTTGCAGTACACAAGTTGGTGTGTTAGATTTGTAGTCATCATCCCATTAGAGCTAACGGGTGCGTAAACGTACCACTACCTCTAACGGGATGTAAGAGCTTCTAATTCGGGAGCACCACAAGGGCGCTTCTTGTTTTATAAATAAAACAAAGTCGCTCATTAAGAATCTCTAACATGGCTTTATCACTAGGAATCGTAGGGCTCCCAAATGTTGGTAAATCAACGTTGTTTAATGCACTGACCAAACAGTCGGTAGATGCAGAAAACTATCCGTTTTGCACCATTGATCCATCAGTGGGATTGGTTCCTGTTCCTGATGAACGACTCACCAAGCTTTCAGAGATGTCGAGGTCGGCAGAGACAATTCCAGCAGTTGTTGAGTTCGTAGATATTGCAGGTTTAGTTGCAGGTGCCGCTGAAGGGCAAGGGCTCGGCAATAAGTTCCTTTCGCATATTCGCGAAGTAGATGCAATCGTGCAGGTGGTTCGCATTTTTGAGGGAGAGGACGTGCATCATGTCTCTGGAGGTATTGACCCGCTTCGTGATATTGGAGTTATTAATCTTGAGCTTTCTCTTGCCGATCAGGAGACGGTAAGTAAACGGCGTGCAAATGTTGAACGAGAGGTACGAAGTGGTAGCAAAGAAGCCAAAGCAGAGGCTGCTGTTTTGGACAAAGTGATGCCAGTACTTGAAGAAGGTAAGTTAGCATCAGAGACTAATCTTTCTGAAGAAGAAAAAGATGCTATTAAACATCTTCATTTACTCACATCCAAGAAGATGCTCTATGTTTTGAACAAACGTTCAGGCGGTACAAACTTGGATGATATCAATGACGAGCGATGGCAGGCGTTACTGGATTATTTTGAATCAAGTGGTAGTCGGTATTTACTTGTTGATGCTCACATTGAAGCTGATATGAAAGATATGGACGAATCAGAGAAGGGGGAATTCCGAGGTGAGTATGGTGATACCGTTGGGCTGTCTGGTTTGATTATGGAAGGATACATTTTACTCGGCCTTATTTCTTTCTTTACCACAGGAGAGAAGGAAACTCGTGCATGGACAACACACAAAGGTGCATCAGGTCCTGAAGCAGGAGCATCTATACACACCGATTTTAAAGAGAAATTTATTAGAGCTCAGGTTATTGCCTATGATGATCTTATTGAAGCTGGCTCGTATCCTGCCGCTCGAAGTAAGGGGCTTGTGCGGACAGAAGGTAAAGAATATATCGTTAGAGATGGTGATGTGATTGAATTCCTTATATAGAGAGAGTGTGGTATAGTTATAGAGTACTACTAATCTATTAATTAATTTTTGTATGAACACTGAATACGTAACGCAGAGTGGAAAAGTAACACCAAAGGACTTCTTTCTCTATCTTGGTGTGCTTGTATCTCTTTACTGGAGTGCAGGATCGCTATTGTCACTTTTATTCCGTATTATCGATAGAACATTTCCTGATGCTCTCAATTCAGGGTATTACTACTATGCAGGCTTTGATGGAGCAATGCGTTTTGCGGTTGCCTCACTCATCATCATCTTTCCTGTATACCTCATACTTTCACGAGTAATTGCAAACTCTGTTCGCAAGGACACAACAAAGCTTGAAATTTGGGTCCGTAAATGGTTTGTCTATCTCACGCTCTTTGTTGCTGGAGGTGTTGTTGTTGGAGATCTCGTTGCACTTGTGAACTCATTCCTTGGTGGAGAGATAACTATTCGTTTTGTATTAAAAATGCTTTCGGTATTTGCTGTCGCAGGTGTTGTTTTTTGGTACTACCTGTATCAGATGCGAACACGTGGTGGAACGTCAAAATCAGGAAAAATTTTTATGGGACTCGCTGTCCTTGGTGTTATTGCAGCAATTGTTGGCGGATTTATGGTTATGGGTACTCCTAGTGAACAACGAAACCTTCGTTTTGACCAAGAGCGAGTGCGCGATTTAGAAAGTATTCAGTGGAGAATAACTGATTACTATCAGACAAAGAAAGCGCTTCCTATATCTCTTGATGAGATGACTGGTGCGCTTGGTATTGATAGGTTACCTGCAGATCCAGAGACGGATGAGGCTTATGGGTACACACGTCTTTCTGAAATGTCGTTTGAATTATGTGCAACATTCGCCCTTACCTCTCCTGAGGAATCTGTTCAAATAAGAGAGAGCTATGCTCGAACTGCTGGACTTATTGTGGCTGATTCTGAAGAAGGTGTGTGGTATCACGAATTAGGAACAGAGTGTTTTGAACGCACTATTGATCCTGACTACTTTAAACAACGTTAGACGTTAATTGAGAACGCGCACCTGTGATGTGTGCAGTACTGTATGTTTGACCATCGTGAAATAGAAAAAAAATGGCAAGAACAATGGGAGAAGGATGCGTTATATACAACAAATAACCATTATGATGATAGAGATAATAGGTATGTCTTAGTCGAGTTCCCCTATCCTTCGGGCAATTTGCACGTGGGTCATTGGTATGCATTTGCAGTGACAGATATCTATGCTCGTTTTTTGCAGATGCAGGGGTATAATGTGCTTTTTCCTATTGGCTTTGATGCATTTGGTTTGCCGGCAGAGAATGCTGCAATAAAGCGTGGACTCAACCCTCGTGAGTGGACATTTGATAATATTGCATATATGCGCACTCAGCTTAAGAGTATGGGTGCTTCGTTTGATTGGTCACGAGAGGTGATAACTGCTGATCCTATTTATTACAAGTGGACGCAGTGGTTCTTTTCGCAATTAT
>CBDUNJ010000054.1:0-3447 GCA_965368565.1 uncultured bacterium | reverse complement strand
GCCATATCAAAAAACCCAGAAATCTTGAGTGCCAGCAATACAGAAGGTGTGTAGTTCCCTTTTTCAATTGCAATAATTGTTTGCCGGGTGACTCCCACTGCGTCTGCAAGCTCTTCTTGAGTAATTCCTTTCTTTCGTCGGTGTTCAGAAACAGTACTACTAATCTGTTCGCGTGTCATTACATATAGTATACTACACGCCTATGTAAAGACAACTTTACATATGTGTATTTGTAAACAACTTTTTATATACTGAGGTAACTGTTTATTATGTTCAATTAGATTTCGTTTTCTGTTTGAATAAATTCAAAAGTCTTTATGATTTCTTGAAAAGCCTGATGAATATCCGATCCTTCATCTAAATATGCCCCTGAGAGAATGTATATATACTTACCGTATGCAACAACATATGTATCAATTGGATAGAGCCCATCCACCAAGTAGCGGCTAGCATTTGCCCCACCGATAACCACCTCCTCTGGCTCACCCAAAGCAAGCCCTATGTTTGACTCCTGTCGGTTTTTTTCTGGCCACACAAAAGCAGAAAGTTTTCCTGGGTTGGTATACACCCGAAATCCAATTGCTGCTGGACCCTCGCGAGCTTCGTCACTAGCAAGAAATAGCCCGTACTCGGCACGATCAAAAAGCGTCACACCAGAGACAAAATCTGTATGTTCGCTCATATCACCTTCAACCAAAATGTACCCGTTCGGACCTTTTGTATAAGTGAATCTATACCCAAGCTCGGTATTGGTTACTGTGCTCATTACAGTAAGATAATGTGTCGCGTCTTCGCAGGGAACAATCTGACCTTCCCCATTAAGAGTACCCCTCGCTGAGACCGCATCACCAACTGCAACGTCGTACACTGATGCAATACTCTCAAATGCAGGACATAGCGGCAAGCCCATTGATGGCACAACGATAGTACCTGTCTTGCCAGATCCATCTTCCATACTAATAAGAATCGGACCATCATAGGCGGCTGCATCAAGATCAACAGCTGTTACCACCCCTTCAAATGTTTCAATCACACTATCACCCTCTTTATCCAAGAAAATAAAATATCCTCCAGCAATAAAAATTATAATGACTAGACCAGTAATGCTTTTTTTCATAAACATAAGTATACGACTCTATGCGTTACTAGCATAGACCCACACAACTGACGCCACAATGATGGTTTTCTTACTGAAAAAATAGAATAACAATTATTCGGTTGTTGTGCCGTCAAAATGCTCTTCCTCTTCATCTGCTTTAGTTGTATGCACGGTGCCATCCTTATGCTCCGGCGGTGAATACACACTATACAGTTTTAGAGCTACCTCGCCTGTATTTATAACATTGTGCCAACTGCCTGCTGGAACAACTACAGCAGAACCATCCTCAAGAACATATTCCTGCTCATTATTGAGAACCGCCTTCCCTGTTCCTCCTTCAATACGAATGAACTGATCAAGGGTGTGTACCTCATTACCAATCTCATCTCCTGGTTCAATACTCATAAGAACAAGTTGACTGTGTTCTCCTGTATACACCACTCTGCGATAATCAGTGTTTTCTAAGGTCTCTTTTTCAATATTTCCTGTATATCCTTTTTTCATACTAGATACTATAGTGCTGATACTTTGTAAATACCTCTAGTATACCACCAACTCACCCAAACTACTTCTTAGGCTTCGGTTTTGCTCGTAACGTCGCAAGATCAAGCGTATCGTCAATACGAATCCGTGCCACAAATTCTGGCACGTGAGATACAAGCACCAGAGCTCCCTCATACTGATCAAGTGCCTCTGCAATAATTGGTAGGTGGCGAAAATTAATATGATTTGTTGGCTCATCAAGTATTAATAAATTCGGCTTGAGTAAAACAAGTTGCGCAAAAGCAACAAGCCCTTTTTGACCTTCAGATAAATTCCCCACTTTTGTATGTATAAGATCTGCAGTAATTAAAAATCCTGCAGCAACACTGCGTAATGTTTGTTCATCATGCCTATCCATTACTGACTCAAGTGTTGTGTATACTGTTTCCTCAAAATTAAGTGTTGAGAAATCTTGCCGATAATACCCGACACGTACACCTTCGGAAATCTGCGCACCATACTCTGTTCCGTGTGCGAGATGCTCAAGCAAAGTGCTCTTTCCAATACCGTTTGGACCAGTTAATAGTAGGTGCTTCTTTTTTGTCAGTGAAATATTAGCGATACGCTCAACCACAGTATGATCTTTCATAATTGAGAGTGACGTAATGTGCAGTATTTCGCCAACGTGATGCTCTTTCACCTCAATAGTAAACGGGCGAATAGTTTTATCTTCACGACGTACATCTACTTTTGCCTCTTCAGCCTCTGCGGCACTTTCGCGCATTCGCTTTGCCAAAACACGCATTTTTCCACCTTTATTGGCAAAAAAGTTTGCCTTGTCTTTTTTTTCTTGAATGTGTTTTTCGTACTGTGCGTTTTTTCTTTTTTCTTTTTCAACACGTGCCGAAATTTCTTCAACCACATCATTATAGTTACCAACATACTGCTCAACTTTTCGTGTAAAAATATCAAGGTACAAGACACCCTCAGTAAATGAATTCAAAAAGTCGGCATCGTGTGAAATGACAACAACTGTTTTTCTGTAACTAACCAAAAATTTTTTTAAGTGCTCTATGCCCTCTGTATCAAGGTTGTTTGTTGGCTCATCAAGCAATAACAAATCAGGATCTTGTATAAGAGCCGCAGCCAACAACAATCGTGCCTGTTGCCCACCAGAAAAGTCTTTAATCAACTTGTCTTTAGGTGCGTGTAGATTCACCACTTCCAATACAGCATCTATTTTAGGATCAATATCATACACTTTTTCAGTAAAGCTTTTTTCAAAAAATTCTTGCACGGTGTCAGTCAAACACTCACGCGACATAACTTGACGAGATAGTGCAATCGAGAGGCGTGGTGCCTGATGTATGTCACCATCTTCGGGAGAAAGTGCACCTGTAATCAGGTGAAAAAGAGTGCTCTTACCAACGCCATTTTGACCCATTAACGTTATCTTTGACCCACGACGAATACCGAAACTTACCTCATCAAGGATGGGCTTTTTGGGACCGTGCTCAAATGAAACGTTTTCAAAACGTACTATTGTTTCTCCTTTTTGTGCCATATGTCATATAAAGAAAAGAGCACCTTGTGCTCCCTCACGGAGTAAGAATAGCCCAGTGATCCCACTAACACAACTCTTTCAGCTTATTTGACTTATTTATATTACCGTGTTATATTCATTAGGAATAGTTCCTCGTCAACACATTCTCAAAACACACAGGAGAAGAGTATGCAGAAGATTCTTTTTGCCCTTGCATTGATGGCCCTCTTTGGAAACATCTCTCGCGCAGCAGACGAACATTATCTCTACCCAAAAGGAGAGACCTGCACCACCAGCGATGCTAGCTACTGCTATGCTTCTG
>CBDUNJ010000053.1:0-3480 GCA_965368565.1 uncultured bacterium | reverse complement strand
CATATGTTTTGGTAGTCCACACTGCGTCAATCTGAGACTAGGACCAACAACAATCACACTTCGTCCTGAGTAGTCTACACGCTTACCAAGAAGGTTCTGACGGAACAACCCTTGCTTTCCTTTTAAGTTGTCAGCAAGTGATTTCAGTGGGCGTCGTTGTCCTCCACTAAATGCTGAGCCACTTGAAGAACGCATTGAGTTGTCTACAAGTGCGTCAACCGCTTCTTGCAAAATACGTTTTTCATTTCGAAGAATAACATTTGGCGCTTTGATATCAATAAGTTTTCGAAGTCGGTTGTTTCGGTTTATTACTCGTCGGTACAAGTCATTCACATCACTTGTAGCAAAACGTCCACCATCAAGACCAACCATTGGGCGAAGTGCTGCTGGAATAACGGGGATGACAGTTAAGAACATCCATTCTGGACGAATGTCTGCTTTGATCATTGCACGAACAAGAGAGAGACGCTTTTGCAACTTTTTCTTTTCAGATGCAGGTGCTTCCTCAAGACGTTCTGCAACCTCTTTTTCAAGCTCTAACATATCCATATTCTGGAAGATGCTGTAGATAGCTTCTGCCCCCACCTCAGCTTCAAACATAGCTCCATACTTCATTGAGTAGGCACCATATGTTGCATCGTCAAGAATAGCTCTTTTGCTAATTCCGTTGATTTCTTTTTTGGTTTTTATGTATACAGCCTTGAGTGCATCCTTTGATTTTTCATCTTTAAGACTCTTTATTTTGCTCTTGTACTCTGATTCAAGATCTTTAAGAAGCAGGTCGCGTTCTTCACTATTTACCTCGGTAACAATATATCCAGCAAAATAGATGACTTTTTCAAGATGTGAAGCAGTTACTCCCAAAAGAAGTGCCATACGACTTGGTACATTTCGCAAGAACCAAATGTGTGAGACTGGTACTGAAAGCTCAATGTGTCCCATTCGTTCGCGACGAACAATAGCTCGCGTTACTTCCACACCACATTTTTCACACTCAATACCTTTATAGCGAACGCCTTTATACTTTCCACAGTAACATTCAAAATCCTTTTCAGGACCAAAAATGCGCTCATCAAAAAGTCCATTCTTTTCACTTCGTTGCGTTCTGTAGTTGATAGTCTCAGGCTTTGTTACCTCTCCGTGTGACCAATCCAAAATACGTTCTGGCGATGCAAGACGAAGCGTCAGTGACTTAAAGTCTTCGGGGTTTGGGTTGTTGTTTTTGTGTTGCAACATAGTACTACTCTTCAGTTGTTAACTCTACGTCAAGTGCCAATCCGCGAAGGTAATGTACGAGCACATTGAATGAGGCTGGTAAGTTTTTGAATGTTATTGGCTTATTCTTTACAATTGCATCAAAGGCACTTGAACGTCCTTGGATGTCATCTGATTTAATGGTGAGCATTTCACGAAGTGTGTATGCGGCTCCATATCCAAGAAGTGCCCAGACTTCCATTTCTCCGAAACGCTGCCCACCTCGCTGTGCACGACCACCAAGTGGCTGCTGTGTAATAA
Source organism: uncultured bacterium (assembly GCA_965368565.1). Taxonomy (GTDB): domain Bacteria; phylum Patescibacteriota; class Minisyncoccia; order Phycocordibacterales; family EsbW-18; genus CBDUNJ01. The sequence continues at coordinate 1,965 of CBDUNJ010000053.1, read as the reverse complement.
GTGAGTATGGACCGATGGAACGCATATGAATCTTGTCTTCGATCATATGTTCGAGCTTCAATATATACATATATCCAACAGAAATATCTTGTTGGTACTCTTCTCCAGTTCGTCCATCAAAGAGCTTCATTTTACCACTTTTATTAAAGCCAGCAGCTTCAAGCTCATTGCGGATCTCATCATCTGTTGCTCCGGCAAAAGCTGGTACAACTGCTTGGTACCCAAGCGTTTTAGCAGCTAAACCAAGGTGAAGCTCTAAGATTTGCCCTAGGTTCATACGACTCGGCACACCAAGTGGTGTCAAAATAACATCAATTGGTTCACCATCCTCACCGTATGGCATATCTTCTTGAGGAAGGATTTTTGCAATAACACCTTTGTTACCGTGTCGTCCGGCAAGCTTGTCACCAACAAGAATATTTCTCATTTGTGCTACTTCAACATAAATTTTCTTTATGATACCTGATTCAAGTGTGTCGCCTTTTTCTCGGGAAAACACCTTGATGCCAATAACTCGCCCACGTTTACCCGCCTCAAGTCTAAGTGATGTGTCTTTTACATCACGAGCTTTCTCACCAAAAATAGATCGCAATAGTCGTTCTTCAGGGGTAAGTTGTGATTCACCTTTTGGAGTAATTTTACCAACTAGAATATCACCAGGACGCACCTCAGAACCAATACGGATGATTCCTTCCTCATCAAGGTTTGCAAGCTTCCCTTCTCCAACATTTGGTATATCACTTGTCGTTACTTCAGGACCAAGTTTGGTGTCTCGTACAGGTACAACAAACTCTTCAATGTGTATAGAAGTGAGTACGTTCTCTTTTACAAGACGTTCAGAAACAATAATGGCATCTTCAAAGTTCATACCTGACCATGACATAAATGCTACACGAAGGTTTTGACCTAGTGCCATTTGTCCTTGTTCACTTGAAGAGGTATCTGCCAATACTTGTCCTTTCTTTATTTTTTCACCAACATTAACAATAGGACGCTGATGGAAGTTAGTAAACTTATTTGTTCTAGAGAATGTAATGAGTCTGTATTTCGTTTCTTTACCTTTAGTGTTTTTTACAACAATATGACGTGCATCAACTTCAGTAACAGTTCCTGCCTCAACAGCAAGCACAAGACGTCCTGAGTCGCGCGCTGCTTTTTCCTCCATACCAGTAGCAACAAGTGGTGCTTGTGGTTTAACACAAGGCACTGCTTGTTTTTGCATATTTGAACCCATTAATGCTCGGTTTTGGTCATTGTGATTAAGAAATGGAATCATAGATGTCGCAATTGAATATGCTTGATTTGTTGCAACATCCATAAGATCTACTTCTTTTTTAGAAACAAGTGCTGGCCGACCATCAACACGAACTTCAACTTTTGCATCAATGATGACACCTTTACCATCATAATTGAGGGCAGCGTGAGCGATTTTTTTGCCAGATTCATCTCGGGCAGTCATATATTTAATTTCACCAGTGATTTTTCCGTTTTCAACTTTTACATAAGGTGTCTCAATCATTCCAAAATCATTAATACGCGCATATGAAGAAAGGTGAAGGATAAGACCGATGTTTGGACCTTCAGGTGTATGAATTGGGCAGAGTCGTCCATAGTGACTTGTATGCACATCACGAACTTCAAAACCAGCTCGTTCACGGGTTAAACCACCAGGGCCGAGTGCTGAAAGAATTCTGAGATGTTCTACTTCAGAAAGCGCATTGTCTTGTTGCATAAACTGGGACAACTGGTTTGTTGTGTAAAATTCCTTGATTTGTGCTTGTAATGGGCGTGCATTAACAAACTGAATAGGAAGTGTGGTATCGTTTTCTACAATAGACATCCTATCTTGAATGTTTCGTTTCATTCGCGACAAACCAACACGAAGTTTTTGGTGAAGCATTTCACCCACATAGCGAACACGCCGTGATGCCAAATCATCAACATCATCATCTTTTGCTCCTAGTG
>CBDUNJ010000052.1:0-3562 GCA_965368565.1 uncultured bacterium | reverse complement strand
AATGCGTGCAAAGTTAAAAAGTGAGCACAAAATATCTAGAAAACAGATTTTTAACTATTTTATAGATACCTTACCAGACACGCATTGCAGGCCTAATAGAGCAGGGGCAACCGACACAACCACCATCCCAACGCTTCTCATTGTGATCAAAACAAGTCTAAGAGGGGGCCGATGTCACGGCTCACTACAGGGTCGCACAATATATGTTTTCTACCTACAGTCTCAAAAATAAAGAGCGCCAAAACGACGCCCAAAATTGCCCTGTGTTGTTTTAGAGGTGCCACGGTACCTCTATGTGGTGTTCACAGCCGGTGCATTCTCTTGTAGCTGGTCTGGCTCACCATTGCGAAGCTTTTCCATATTCTCAACAAATGGACTCCAGATAAAGTCTACCCAGATATTCCACAAGTAGATTGCAGGTCCTTTAAGGTATGTATCCCACACATTGACCACAAAGGTCCATACATAGTGAATGTTATCTTGCACCTGATCGCTCTCAATGATCTCTCGTACATCAAAACCAAAATAACCAAGCACAATGAGCAAAATAAGAATAAGTACAATCCATTTTATAAAACCTCCTTGTTGTGACTGATATGTCATAATTCAATAATACCAAACAATATCAAAAAACAATGCTGCGTAATCCCCATAACGGACCTATTCAAAACCAAAATTCTCACCCCCCTTCCCTACTCTTGACAATAGGGGATTTGTGTCTTATTCAGAATATGGTGGCAAATAACCAAGCGGATTGAGGTATGCGTCTCGCTTTTCTGGAAGCGGAATATCAACGTTCTTACAATTAATACTGTTTGAGAATCTATGTACTCCAACACCTTCTGATGCAAATACCGTAAAGTGCAGGTGTGGCCCAGTTGAATACCCTGTATTGCCACTATAACCAATGACATCACCAGTGCGCACCTGATCTCCTGCTGACACAGTAATTGCAGATAAGTGTGCATACATTGTTGAAAGACCATTGCTGTGTTTAATCAACACCCACTGACCATAAGAATAGCACCCTCGTTGAAGATCTGTATTTCCCGTACCTTGAACTGTCCCCGAGAGTGATGCAATGATCGGAGTCCCAACTGGCGCTCTAAAATCAATACCGTTATGGCCGTGACCATTGTATGCATTAGTACTAGCAAACGGTGTATTACCAAAATACTGGGTGATAAAGACACTTTTTAGTGGCCAACCAAGTATAGTTCCTGAATCTGGTAATTTACTTGGATCAACAGCGAACTCAAGCTCTCGTTCAAACTTGAGCAATTCATCTTCAAACTGTTCTCTCTGACGACGTTTTTCTGCGAGCAACTCCTGATATTCCTCTTCTTTACTCTCTGTCTCATCCAACAATACGTCTTTTTGGCGTTTATTTGCCTCTATAACCTGCCGTTGACCCGTAAGCTGATTCCTGAGTTGTGTAAGCTCACGCTCCTCCTCTGAGAGCACTCCACGACGTTCAAGCAATTCATCTTTGAGTATCAGAAGTGACGCCACATTGTCACGTACTTTGTTTTGAAACTGATTCAATGTACCAACCTCATCCCAAAAATCAGAAAGTGTGCCTTGTGCAAGCATTGTCTCAACAAGCGACTGCTCATCTTTTTGATGTATCTTTCTCAGTGACTCAGCAAGAGCCTTATTTCCCTCAACGATCTGCTTCTCTGCATCATTCGTCTCAATCGTGAGTTTTTCAATAGTATACGATGTGCTCTCTATTTTGTTTTCTGTAAGTCGAATATCCGTCAACAACTTTTTTCGAGTCAGATTAAGTTCTGCAATAGCATTCTCAAGCGTCTCTTTTTCAGCACCCACCTTCTGAAGTTCTTTTTCAAACTTCTGTATCTCTGCCTCTATTTGCTCAATCTCAGTACTTTTTTTAGAAATCTGCTCACGAAGCTCTGTAACAGAGGCACTCTCAGCAACTGGCGCTAATGATGCAGCAACAAACACACCAATCGTAACAACAATCAGTGCACTCAATCTAATACTATATACATTACGAATTTTGAATTTCATGCACGGCATTCTGTAAACGAGCAATTGTTTCTTTTTTTCCTAACACTTCTGCAAGTTGAAACGGGTCTGGTGATTTGTCACGCCCAGAAAGCGCATACCGCATCGGCCACAACACACTTCCTCGTCCCTCCTCTGTTGCATATCCCCACACCGCCTCTTTTATTGACGAAGCATCAAAGTTATTGTCTGGAATATTTATCAGTATTTCAACCACTACCTCTATATGACGAACCACATCATCTAAACTGTCTTCTTTCCATGCTAATGCAGAAGGTGTATATGCTGGTGCTTCAAAAAAGTACGCCAACTCCCCCGCTGCCACCATATCTCCAAGGTCGGCCACTGTAGTAATACGATCACGCACTACTGCCAACAATGGATGCAATGCATCTTTTCCATACGGATGATACGGCTCAAGTGCTTCAAGAAGCTCTGCATCTGGCAATGCTCGTATATGCTCTTTATTAAGCCAACGAAGTTTTTCCTCATCAAAAATAGCACCTCCTTTTTGTACATCAGTAAGTTCAAATGCATTGATTAATTCCTCTTGTGTGAATACCTCCTTTTCACCTTTTGGATGCCAACCAAGTAATGCCAAAAAGTTTACAAAAGCATCAGCGAGATACCCTTGCTCTTTGTACATATTCACAGAAACTGCACCGTGACGCTTTGAAAGCTTTGACCTGTCCGCACCAAGTATGAGCGGTATGTGCGCATACACAGGTCGCTCAAACCCCAATGCCTCCTGAAGCAAAATTTGTCGGGGTGTATTTGAAATATGGTCTTCACCACGAATAACGTGTGTAATATTCATATCATGATCATCAACAACAACCGTCAGATGATACAGAGGCGCATCAATGCTTCGCGCAATAACAAAGTCACCAAGATCCGTTGTGTCAAAAGTCACTATACCCCGTACCTCGTCCTCAAATGAGATCTCTTTGTTTGGATTCTTAAAACGAATAACGTTCCCTGTGTTATCTGTATTTGGCTCTCCTTCATAAGCCATCCCACTCTCCAAAAGAGCGGTGAGATGTTTTGTATATACCTCTGTTCGTTCTGACTGATGTGACACTGTGTGATTATCGTGCTCCAAACCCAGCCATACTAATCCATTCAAAATATCTAGTTCATATTCCGATTTACTTCTCTCTACATCAGTATCTTCAAATCGCAATATAAATTCGCCACCATGTTTTTTGGCATACAAATAATTAAAAAGTGCTGTGCGCGCACTCCCCACATGAAACGACCCTGTTGGTGATGGTGGAAATCGAGTAATTACTTTTTTCATATATACACTTAGTGCTAATTGCCAAATACTACCGCCCTATGGTAACACAAACAGCTGGAGTAATTACTCTTCATGCTCAAGAGCTATAGAGACAAGCTTCTCTGCAATAAGCATACCTGCCTCAGGACGAGCAAAAGTATGCGCCGCCTCCTTCATTCGCTCCTTTTCTGCATCCCCCTCTATAAGTCGTTCTATCTCTGAAAAGAGCAAGTGCGGTGTGAGGTTACGCTC
>CBDUNJ010000051.1:0-3649 GCA_965368565.1 uncultured bacterium | reverse complement strand
CGAACAGCTAGATTTGGTGAAGAAATTATTTTTCTTGCAAAACAGATTTCACAGAATGAAATTACAAGACGCCTTATTTCACAACTTGTTGGGGCGACTACTGCAATCGGGGCAAATTATTGTGAAGCAGATTGTGCAGAAAGCAATAAGGATTTTATACACAAGATGGCAATTGCTAATAAGGAGGCAAAGGAAACAAAACATTTTTTAAGAATGCTAAAAACAGCTTCCCCACAGCATATCTCGGATATAGAAAAGCTTTCAAAAGAGGCATATGAGCTAAATTGTATCCTCACAACCATTATTAATAAGTCCCAAAAAACACCTTTCTTAACAGGGTACCCCTCTTTATATTAGGTGAATTGTGAATTTGTACCCTCTCTATAACAATCTCGGCTATCCGAGATATCCACATTTTTAGCCATATAAAAAGGGCGTAGCTCATTGTATACTTATATACAAATGAGTGGGGCTTCTGACCAAATTATATTTGATGGGATAGAGTACATCTCGGCTAAAAAGGCTGCCGAGATGTCTGGGTATACCGCTGACTATGTTGGACAACTTGGTCGAATAGGGACACTCCCAACCACTCTTGTTGGGCGAACTCGCTTTGTGGGAAAGAAGGCTTTTACCGAATATGTTGAGGATCAAAGAGGAATAACGCTTGCTACAAAGAAAAATCTACAAAAAAGTGATGGGGGAATGTTGTATGAATCAGACGAAGGACCACTTCGTCCAGAACCACAAAAACAGAAATCACAAGAAATCTCGGATACCGTCAAGAGATCTACTTTTGACATATCACCCTTCTCATTAATTGGTTTGCCAGCACTTAAAGAGTCATTGATTGCACTTTTTGCACTTCTTCTTGTTGGTAGTGGACTGTTTTTTCAATCATCTGATGTTCGTGCATTGTTTGCTGAGCTGAAGAATCCAATTGAGCCAATCGCGAAGGTGGCACATCAGAGTATTTTTAATTCTTTCAATGCTATAGGACGTGTTGCATTTGAGATTACAGCACAGTACAACACAGGACAGGATGTCATCGCTGCCGCTGGCGAGACATTCTTGGACAGTGTTGCTTCACGAGGGCAACTTCTCAAGGAAGAAATATATAGAAAGAAAGTGAGTGGAGAAGAAAAGGTACAGACAGAACGTAAGGCGCTCGTACGGACAACAGAGGTGAGTAGAGAGATGGTGGGTGGTATTCTTTCAAAAAGTTCTGATGTTTTGAAAGAGACACTGCTTTCCACAACAGAAGGAATCCGACATGGAATTGAAACCCCTGCACTTTTTGTGTTTGGAGGATTGCAAGATTCAGTTTCATTTTTTAGTGCACTTCCATATCGTGTTGGCGGTGAGTACATTGCTTTCGGTATTCAAGTATCAGAAGTTCTCACACAAGCATCAGAGCGTATCGGTAGCGATTTGTATGAAGCGCGTGTTGCACTATCTCCGCAGGTGGATGGCGTGTCGGCAATCGCAACGCCAACAAAAGCACTTAATTATGTTGCAGTTGAATCTGCTGTAAACACATCAGAAAATGAAAGTGTCTTTGTTGAGGTGCGGGAAGAACTGCAAAAATCTACTTTTGATTTTGTTGCCGAATCAGTAACCGATGGCATACAGACCACTGGTGAAAATATCACTAATGGTGTTTTTGCTCTGTATCGTGCTATGAATGGAGAAGGACAGATTGTTCGTGATGCATATACCGCATACACAGACGTTGTTTTTTCTGGTGTAGAAAAAGTAGGTGCTGCATACGGCCAGGTTGGTGACGGTGTCGCTGATGGACTTGCACAGCTCTTTGGTGGGGCATCGGATGTAGGAAGTATCGTTCTTGCTCGTGTCTCTTTTGCTGGGGAGTACATTGCGCGTGCGCCGGTAGAAGGTTTTCAGGCACTGCTCTCGGGAACAACTGATACCGTCGGAGGAATTACCGCAGGTGTGGGTGACGTTATTGGTGACACAGTTAATGATACGGCGTTCAGTTTTTATAAAACAATCAGCGGATGGTTCGGTGGGAGCGGCACAACAACAGTTATAGTTAAAGAAACGAATGGAAATGGAGAAACGAGTGGAAATGAAGGAGGGTCAGGCACCGTCACCATTGAAACTGTTCGTGAGATTGTGTATGAGCAGCCAGTAACTCGGATTGAGCGGATTGTGGAGCAGGTACCTGTGGCACTTGCTGGAGTGAGTCAGGTAGAACTTGATGCAGCTATTCAGAATTTGAATAACTCACTTCGATCAGAGTTGTATCGCATATATGATGGCGCTTCTCAATCAAACACCATTCGCACCATCCATCAAGCAATTGCCCAAACCAACAACATTGATCAGCTTAGCAATGTGATTATCAACAATAGCACGGTGAATGGTTTGTCAGGACTTACTGACAGTGACATTCCCGATGGCATTACTGCAAGTAACTACGTGCCACTTTCCGGAGGTTCTCTCACTGGTCCAGTTGTGGCACCATACTTCACAGCAACTTCTACAAGTGTTGCATCCACATTTGCATACAGGGTGGGTATTGCCACAACATCCCCAGGTGTTGCTTTAGCAATTGATGCAACAGATGCTCTCGGACTTCCTGTGGGAACAACGGGAGAGCGACCAAGTGTACCATTGACCGGATATCTTCGTTTTAATTCAACCGATAGTAGCTTTGAAGGGTATGACGGGTCCACATGGGGTGCTATTGGTGGTGGTGGAGGTGGTGGCTCTTCCGCTTGGACAGCAATATCAGGTGCTATCTACAACGCCACCTCTACTGACAAGGTGGGTGTAGGTACGTCATCACCTTTTGCCAAGCTCTCTGTTCACGCAAACAACGGCGACACGAACACCACACTCTTTGCGGTGGGAAGCTCTACTGCTTCAGCAACTACCACACTTTTTAGTATTGATAATGAGGGTCGTATCAGCTCTGGCCCTGCAGATGTTACTGGTGTGTCATCATACAACTTTTCTGGAACAAATGTCGTCTTTAATAGGGCGAATGTTGCCACAACACCTGCAACAACCAATCCAGTACTTGGGTGGGGTATCCAACATGTATCAGATCCAACTATTGATGCAGCAAAGATTCATGGTGTTGGTATATCAGCAGAAACAATATCCACCGACGATAGTGACCCCACAGCAATTATTGGTGCTCATATATTTGGTGCTCATGCAGGTTCTGGCACGGTTGGTCAAGTGAATGCTGTTAGTGCAGTAGGTGAACAACTTGGTAGTGGTACTACCTCAAACCTTCGCGGGTTAAAAACAAATGTTACATCATGGGCAGGTACAGTTACGTTTGCAAATCCAATATGGGTGCGCTGTATTCGTGCTGGGGGCACTATGAGTGCCTGTACCAACATATTGGTTAACGATTCTAATGGCACCATTTCGGGTGACTTAATTGGTATTGCAATTGAAAACCAGACAAATGGTGTTGATAATACAAACCTGCTTCTTGGTGCGACAGATGCTCCAGCAGGTGATTTTTCTCTTTATTCTGATTCAACGTATGATTCCTATTTTGCCGGCAAGCTCGGCATCGGCACCACCTCTCCTTTCGCCAAGCTCTCTGTGCACGCAAACAACGGTGAGACAAACCAGACCCTCTTTGCAGTGGGAAGTAGTACAGCAA